>NC_019746.1 GCF_000317555.1 Gloeocapsa sp. PCC 7428 | reverse complement strand
TAAGACTAACTAGGATTTCTACTAAACGGCAAAAAAAAGTATTAAAATGCTACACTTCACTGAAAGCTTTGCAGATAAGCTGTTTGACAGCCTACGACTCACTTGTTAGTCAATGTAGAATTAATCATGAATTGTACATGATGTTCGTTAGATTTCATAGATAATTGAGAAATATTTTCATTCAATTTTGACAAGTAGCAACAAAAATGAAAGGCAATAGGTATACAAGCGAATTATTGACGCACGCAAAGCAGCCGAGTGAACTTGCAGTAACAATTTTGCTTGCGGGAGGCAAAGAATATACTGTCAATGCAGATAATTTGTTACTTCAGGAACTTTGCGAGACGATGATGCGAGAAGCACGCCCGAAGCAGCTTTTCCAGATTCCGATTGACAATGGCAATGCGATGTTAACCTTTGCAAGCGATCGCCTTGTAGGATTAATTACCAAACCACCGCTGAAGATTGCGCAACATACGCCACAGCAGCGCGATCGCCATATCGTAGCATCAGACTATTTTCAGATTAAAAATTTTTTGAGTCCCGCAGAAAATCAGCGTTTACTAGAATACGTTGTCCAGCGCGAAGCTGATTTTGTGCCAACGAGTACCTCGACACAAGCAGACAACTATCGCAAGTCACTTGTTTTACACAATTTTCCAGAATTTGTGCAACTCATTACACAAAAAGTTGCAGCTTATACGCCAAAGATCTTAAAAATATTTGGAGTCGAACCTTTTCCCATATCTAAAATCGAGGCACAACTCACTGCGCACAACGATCAACACTTTTACAAAGTTCACAACGATAACGGTAGTCCTAACACTGCTAGCCGCGAACTGACATACGTATACTATTTTCATCGTCAACCAAAACCCTACACTGGCGGAGAATTAGTCATTTATGACAGCGAAGTTCGCAACAACCGCTACATTAAAGCAAATACATTCAAAGTCGTTGAGCCTGAAAATAATACTGTTGTCTTTTTTCTCAGTCGTTATATGCATGAAGTCCGCCCAATTCAATGTCCATCCCAAGCTTTTATCGATAGTCGCTTTACAATTAATGGCTGGGTGAGACGATGATAGAGAGTGGGCAGTAGGAAGTAGTGAATGGCAAATAGTCTTTAAACAATTACCCATTACCCATTACCATCCTCTACTATTATCATGTCAATTTCAACTCTACCGTCCGAGTGTCGATTTTGTTCAGAAGTTTCTAGGGCGAATGGCGAAGACCCAATTGGTTCGGCAAGTTATGCTGATCATTGGCTGATTATGGAGATTCCGCAACCTTGGTCGCCACAATTACTCGCAGAAAATCCGCAGACGCAACCGATATTCAAGCTTATTCGCAAGCTGATACTGAATCATGGCATTAAGCTGAAAGCGATCGCGATCGCGCCTGAACGCGAGTATTCGCAACCTGGATACACTCGTATATTATATTACCACAAAACACAGCAGTTTTTCAGTGAATTTACCAAACAAGAATATTTGGTTCCCACCGTAGAGAGTACGCGGTTAGCGATCGCAATTTTACACCAGATTATCCAGCAGCCGAATGAGCTAGAAGCCTTTGAACGATATCGTCAGAGTTATTCAACTAGAGATATTTTAGTTTGTACGCACGGGAATGTTGATGCCGCCTGCGCGCGGTTTGGCTTTCCGATTTACAAACAACTCGGTCGATACGCTAAGAATTCTAGCGAAGATTTGCGCGTTTGGCGATGTAGTCACTTTGGCGGACATCAATATGCTCCAACATTAGTAGACTTACCGCAAGGACATTACTGGGGACACCTCGAACCCGAAATTTTAGATACGCTTATACATCGTCAGGGTGCGGTGGCTGAGTTATATAAATATTATCGCGGTTGGGCAGGTGTAAAGAAGTTTGAACAAATCGCGGAACGCGAAATTTGGATGCGCGAAGGCTGGAATTGGCTAGAATTTGAGAAGCACGGGCAGATTGTGCAGTTGGGCGAAACCGCATCGCGAGGTTTATTGCGTAAGATTCTACAACCAATTCCGGCGAAACGCTTGCAGTTGTGGTTAGCGCGATCGCAACAAGACGCACATTGGGCAAAAGTACGCCTTGATTTTACTGCACCGCATTTAGGATTATCCGGCTATTATGAAGCGCGGGTCGAAATCAGCGGTCAAATCATGACAGCGATTCGCTCTGATACTAATATGCAGTTAGTTCCTGTGAATCAGTACCAAGTTACCGAACTCAACAAAGTCGTTCTAGGCAAGCAAGCTATTAAAGACAGTTAGAATGCTGTCGTCAATTAAAACTGAAACCATACCGTAGCAAAAAGCGATCGCGGTGTTACCGCATCATCATCTACCCCAGCATTGAATAAATTTTGCACGCTGAGTGCTGCTTTAAAATGCTCTTGCGAGTAAAAAATCGCGGCATCAGTTTGCACGTAACTAGACAAAGTTACACTATTCGCTGTATCTCCAGGGCGAGAACCATTGACCAAAATCCCCCCACCCAAACCCCAACCTTGCCATGCACCGTGAGTAATTGCATAGCTAGTCCAGAAACCACTGCTATGACGTGCTACCCCTTCGACGCGATTCCCGACTGGAATTTCCTCATCTTCAGTCACCTTTGCATCGGTGTAGGTATAAAACCCGTATACCCACCAACCAGGAGTTATTTCTCCCCTAAGTTCGCCTGTCCACGATTGGCTAGATTGCTCATTTATTTGTAAATCAAAGTCTGGTTCGTTCGGGTCGTTGGTAGTAATATTATTTTGTGTTCCGCGATAAAAAGAAATCGTTGCTAGCCAGTTTTTACTCAATTCGGTTTCGATTCCTAATTCTAATCCTTGAGAGACTTCGGGTTGCAAGGGTCGATTTCTCGCATCACTTCCCGCAATCGGTTCAGCAGCGTATTCCCAACTCGCAAACAGCCAAATGCTATCGGTAAGCTGATAGTCTAAGGAAATTTCTGGATAAAAATTATTATTTTCAATTGGTTCGACGAAAGCTAGCTCAGGAAGATCTGTCGTATCGTCAATCACTAAATCTAAAGTTCCTTCAAAATTTAAAGACAAGCGATCGCCCCAATTCATTTCAGATTCGATAAATAAACCTAAATAGTTCTTTCTACTAACAAAATCCTTCTCTAAATAAGGACTGGGTAGCGCAAAATTAGCAAATTTCTGGGGTACAGAAGTTGACTCAATTCCTTCACCAGAGAGGAGAAAAATATTTTTATTAACTTCTATTCCTATTGTCGTTTCTTGTTCTAAAGTTCCACTTTGAAATTCCTGAATTGTAGATAAACTCAAATTGTAAAACTCTTCTAAAGGAAACTCGCCGTAATCGAAATATCGTTCAGTTTCTCGTTGCTCTTGTCGGTGAGATACTGATAAATTCTTAGTCTCATCCCAAGCAATGTAAGCTGCACGAAACGAGTTAGTCACTGTCCAATTATTAGGTTTCAACACTTGAGAAGAGCGATCAAGCTCAATAATCTGTTGATGGATTGGCAAAATAGAGACTTTCCCATAGATGACCAATCGGGGGCGATGGTCGGATGTGAAATCCTCAAAGTTTCTAGGTTTCTCGGATTAGCTAATATAGGTTGAGATGTTAGTGATAAAAGAAAATTAGTCACTGTTATTGAGCAGGTAGCAAGAATTGTTTTGAGAATGTATTTTATTGACATTGGTATGTTCTTTCGTTCAATTAGTTTTCTGTACTAAAAACTCTAAAACTTTCTCTTCGGTATTTATATACAACAAATCTTATGAGAAAAACATTTATTACTATTTTTGTTATTATTATTTCCTGATCCCTTTATTCATAGCCATAGCCCAGCTTTCGATAATTCAGTACATCTGCGGGCGTGACAACAACATTTGTTTTTTTCAGCATCGATCTGATATTTCCCAAGCCATAATTACCAGGTTGGGATAATCCACCATCCCAGGGCCACATCGGGTCGTGCAGATTGTGTCCAAAGGGTACACCGGATTTTGGATAAAAACTCTCACCAGTATGACCTTGATCTTGCCATTTTGCCCAAAGGCGATCTACATTGGCATGATTCAGCCAAAAAATCGGATCGTAGGGAGAACTCGGAATACTATCCATCGTCCCTAAAATACGAGTTTGACGCATGGGGCTATCTTTATCGACGATGCTACCGCCAATGATCGAATGCGCGCAGGCGTGTAATGTCCATCCCTCAAAATATTCATTTTTGTTATTTAATACCAATGCACCTTCAATCAGTGCGTTAAAAACTTCGTAGTTGTTGATACTCAGAAGTTGATTTACTGCCGATGGCGACATGGGATACTGATTGCATGGTGGCATTCCAACAAATCGTAGCAGCTTTGTCCCTAACGAAGTCATGTTGATTGGGTCAAAATGAATGTTTTCATTGAGTTTCCAATCGGTAAATATTTCAGAAGAAACAACGCCACCGGTATAACTTTGATTCGATATATTAACGGTAACGCCTTGACCCGAATTTCCTAAAAAATCGGGTTGTAGTATGGCTTCTAATGCTTGGGTATCAGTCCAATCCCAATAAGGTATTGTTACTGTAGGGTCGATCTTTTGTAACTCTTGTTCAAATTGCCATAGAAATTGACGATGCCAAGGTAAAAATGCGGGTTGACTGTGGGCTGGATTACCTTGGGCGGGACCTGTTGCGCCTAAGCGCTTTTGAAATCCCATCGTTAAGACGTGTTGCAATACAAATTGGTCGTAAACACTCAGATTGCTATCTGGAGAAATAGTATTTTTTAAGGTTTTTAATGCTTGGATAAATGCTGTTTTCTCGGCTGATGTAAGTTGTACTACACTCTTGCGGACTCGCAAATTTGATGAATTGGTAGCAGGTGATGGGTAAACTGATGGTGGAACTGTTGCGGTTGGGGATGGTGGGTGATAGGAGTGGGAGTTTTGAAGATGAAGAATTAAGATCAGTGCAGCGGTTGCGATCGCAATCAGTGTAAATAATATTAATGACGTTTTTTTAATTCGGCGAAGAAACTTCATAAGAATTACTTTTATAACGAACCGCAGAGACACAGAGATCGCAGAGAAAGAGATTGGGAGGTATTTTTATGGAGAATTTATGATTTTTTAAAGTTCAAATTCTACTTGAGCTAAAATATTGTCAAGTTGGTTTTGTTTGAGTTGTGCTAGTGAGAATTCAGATAGGTATTCGCCTTTTGCTTTTTGTGCTAAACAATGATTGAGGAATTGCATGAGTATTTCTAAATACTGTTGTGCTAGATTGGCAATGGTTGATTCGTGATAATGGCGACTGTAAGTCCAAATCAACTTAAGTTGTCCTTGAACGACTGATGCGTTAATTTCTATTAAATAGTATCTTTGTGAACTTGGGTCTTGAGTAACTCCAGGAGATTGTTCTCTAAGTTCAAATAAATTTGATGTTGCTAGTAAAGTATCAATTTGTCCTAAGTAATTAAAACTGACTTCAGCTTGTAGTATATTATTAGAGTTTTGGAGATAGTGAGAGATACCATAATCAATTCCTTGGTTAGGTAGTTTTATCTGCTCTTTAATAGATAACAAAGTCGCTACAAAATCATCAGCTTGCGTTAGTTGTATGGGAACCAGTGTTGTAAACCAACCGACGGTTCGCGATAAATCTAAATCCTCAAATAGTTCTACTCTACCGTGTCCCTCAACATCAACTCTAAGGGAATTGTTACCTGTCCACTGGGCAAAGGTTCGTAATAAAGTTGTTAGCAAAACATCATTGATTTGCGTGTTATAAACTTGGGGTACATCTTTCAACAACACTTGTGTATATTCTGAAGATAGAGTAACGGCAACTTGTTGAGATGTTGCGATCGCATTTTCACTTGTGACATAGTCTACAGGTAATTTATCCTGCATCATTGGATCATTTTCAAAGTGAAGTTCAATAGATTTAGCATATTCTATTAAAGCTTCCGCCCATTGTTTAAAGGAAGTGGTTTTGAGCGGAAGTTGAATTTCTCCATTACTGATTTGCTGATAAACTGTTTCAAAATCTTCTAATAAAATTCGCCAAGAAACCCCATCAACTACAAGATGATGAATAACAAATAATAAACAATTTTGGTTGCCTAGCTCAAATAAAGCAACTCTGACTAATGGACCTGTTGAGAAGTTTAGACTGGTTTGAACTTGGTTAGCAATCGTAGAAATTACAGATGCTTGACTAGCTTCGGGTATTGCAGAAAGGTCAAAATGAGTTACTAATGCTTCATCGTTGGGTGAAGTGTAAAATTGTTGCCAGCCAGATTCAGTTTGCACAAAACGCGATCGCAAAGCATCGTGGTGTAAGATTAACTGTTGTACAGCTTGAATTAACCACTCTAGATTTAGCTTTGTTTTGGCATCAAGGAAAACTGCTTGATTGAAGTGATGTGGATTTGTTAACTTTTGCTCAAAAAACCAATGTTGAATCGGAGTCAGAGGTGAATATCCGGTGACAATACCTTGTTCAGCCGTCTTTGATATTGATGTAGCAACATCTGCTAATTCAGCAATAGTTTGATGTTGAAATAGCTGTTTTGGTGTAATTTGAATACCAGCTTGCTGCGCCCGACTGACAATTTGAATCGCGAGGATAGAATCACCACCCAACCCAAAAAAGTTATCGTGAATTCCGACTTGTTCAACTTTTAAAATTGATTGCCAAATTTGTGCAAGTGTTGCTTGAATCGCTGTGGTTGGTAGCGCATTTTTATCAACCGGAGGTGAAATTTTAGGTAAAGGAAGCGCTGTGCGATCAACTTTACCATTGGGTGTAATGGGTAACGTTTCTAATTGCACAAACAGCGCCGGAATGAGATATTCGGGAAGTTTGTCTGCTAAAAAGCTGCGTAGATCTAAATCAAGTTGAGAATCGGAAACAACGTAAGCAATCAAACGTTTATTTGGTGCATCTTGCTGTGGAATCACCACCGCTGCTTTCACATCTGGATGTTGACATAAAGTGGTTTCAATTTCTCCAAGTTCAACGCGGAAGCCGCGAATTTTAGCTTGATTGTCTAAACGACCGAGATATTCAATTGTACCATCCGCACGATAACGAACGCGATCGCCTGTTTTATAAATCCTTAATTGCCGCTGGCTTTTTAAGTTGAAGTTAAAAGGATTGGGTAGAAATTTTTGCGCGGTTAATTCAGGTTGATTGAGATAACCCAACGCTAAGCCATCACCACTAACACACAACTCGCCATGAACACCTATCGGTACAAATTGCAGATGTTTATCTAATACATAAACATACGTATTTGGTATCGGATAACCTATCGGTATCGGTTGTGTTGGCACATGATTTTGGGGAACAGGATAGCAACACGTAAATGTTGTATTTTCAGTAGGTCCATAACCATTAATTACTTGACAATTTGGATGCGCTTGTTGTAATTTATGAACATGAACGGCAGATAAAACATCACCACCAGCTAACAATTGTCGGACTGATTTGAAACTTTGTAGTTGTTCATCGACCATTAGATAAAATAAGCCTGTAGTTAGCCACAGTGTTGAGATATGGTGTGTTGCGATGGTTTTTGCTAACTCATCGAGTGAAGGCTGTTGCGTAGGTAAAAGAATTAATCTTCCGCCGTTGAGTAAAGCGCCCCATATTTCAAATGTGGAAGCATCAAATAATAAAGGTGCGGCTTGGAGTAAAATTTCTGATGAGTTCAAATCAACGTAGTTGCTATTAATAACTAAGCGAATGATGCCGCGATGCGTTACACAAACACCTTTGGGAATTCCGGTAGAACCAGAGGTGTACATGATATAAGCAATTTGGTCGGGAGTAGGTGTATTAGAATTTAAAAATTCAGTATTGCGAATAACTTCTATATCCCAACTACCGCACTGAAAACCGTGCAAAAGAATTGATACTTGTGCATCTTCTAATATAAAATTTAAACGTGCAGACGGAAGTTGTGGATCGAGAGGTACGTAAGTTCCACCTGCTTTAAGAATAGCTAGAATGCCGATGATAACTTCTAATGAGGGTTCTAAGCAAATACCGACTCGTGTTTCTGATTTTACTCCTAAATTGCGTAGTTGTTGGGCAAGTTGATCGGCTTGGGTGTTTAATTGTTGATAGCTGAGTTGCTGATTTTTCCATACTAATGCGATCGCATCCTGATTCTGCATCGCTTGGGCTGCAAATAACTCATGTACGCACATTTGCGGGTAATCAACTTGCGTTTGATTCCAGTCAACGAGTACTTGCTGTAATTCTGAGTCAGTGAGAAAATTAAATTGCGAAATTTGCTGTTCAGGATCTGATACAATCGCATCTAACAAAATTTCCAAATGCTTCGTCATACGTTCGATGGTTGCGCTTTGGAACAAATCTTGACGATATTCCAAAACTCCTTGCAACGCGGTTGCGGTTTCCTCAATCGATAGTGTTAAATCAAACTTAGCAGTTTGGCGCTCTTGTGCTATAATACTCCACGACAAACCCGCAATTTCTAAATCTGCGATCGCTGTTTGTAAAACAAACATCACCTGAAACAGCGGATTGTAACTTAATGAGCGCTGTGGTTGAAGCGTATCAACAAGTTGTTCAAAGGGTAAATCTTGATGTGCGTAAGCCCCTAAAGTTACCTCGCGGACGCGATGCAATAACTCTTCAAATGTAGGATTTCCTGATAAATCTGTCCGCAGGGCTAATGTATTGACAAAAAAGCCAATTAATGGTTCTATTTCGGCACGATTGCGGTTAGCGATCGCACTACCAACAACAATATCTTCGCTATCAGTGTAACGATATAACAACGTTTGGAATGCAGCGAGTAGCGTCATAAACAGCGTACAGCCCGATTGCTGACTCAAACGTTTCAACTGCGCGGTTAATTCGGGTGAAAGTTGAAAAGTGTAACTACCTCCTTGCCAACTCTGTACCGCCGGACGTGGATAATCAGTTGGTAATTCGAGTAAACTCGGTGCATCTTGCAATTGCACTTTCCAGTAGGATAGTTGACGTTCTAAAATTTCACCTTGTAGCCATTGACGTTGCCATGCTGCAAAATCTGCGTATTGAATCGATAATTCTGGTAAAGGCGATCGCTTTCCTTGACAAAATGCCGGATATAATACGGCTAATTCGCGGACTAAAATCCCAATTGACCACCCATCGGCAACGATGTGATGTAGCGTTAGCAGCATGACGTGATGCGTATCGCCGAGATGAACAATTTTGACTCGTAGTAGAGGGCTGCGATCTAAACTAAACGGTTGTTGCGACTCGCGATCTGCAATTCGTTTGATTTCTCCTGCTTGCGTCGATGCATCAATTCCACTCAAATCGATGATAGGCAAATCTATAGAAGTTGTGGGATGAATAATTTGTCGTGCTTGTCCATCAAAAGCTACAAAGGCGGTACGTAAAGTTTGATGCCGATCAATAATTTCATTAAAGCTTTGAGTTAAAGCATCGATATTTAATAAGCCAGTAATCTGAACTGCGGCAGCAAGATTATAATCAGGACTATCAGGTTCGAGTTGCGATAAGAACCACAACCGTTGTTGCGCGAAAGATAACGGTAATTCCTGCTGCGAAACAGGTAAAATTGGAGGTGCGATTGTGTTGATTCCGATCGCTGCATCAATTTCTGGTGCAAGTTGAGCAATTGTCGGCTTTTCAAACAGTTGTCGCAACGGTAACTCGATTGCAAATGCTTGTCTTATTTGCGAAATCACGCGAGTTGCTAACAATGAATGTCCGCCGAGTTCAAAGAAATTATCATTGATACTGATTTGTGTTAAATTCAGTACTTCTAACCAAATGCCCGTCAGTATTTCCTCGGTTGCAGTACGTGGAAGGATTAATGACTGCGATGATATATATTCTGGAGTCGGTAAAGCTTTGCGGTCAATTTTGCCGTTGGGTGTTAGCGGTAGCGATTCAAGCGTAATAAATTGGGATGGGATGGCGTAAGCGGGGAGATGTTGGGAGAGGAAAGTGTGGAGTTGGGAAGGGGTAACGGGTAGTTGGTAATTGGGAATGGGGACAACATAGGCAATGAGGCGGCTATCATCGTTTGTAGTGACTTGGGTGACGACAGCGGTTTGAATTGCGGGGTGTTGATGAAGGAGAGTTTCAATTTCGCCGAGTTCAACGCGAAAGCCGCGAATTTTGACTTGGGTATCAATGCGATCGATAAATTCTAAATTACCATCTTCGCGGTAGCGGACGCGATCGCCTGTTTTATAAATCCGACTACTATAGGATTTATCTGAATTCTCTTCTAACTGTTGCCTCTTGCCTCTCGCCTCTCGCCTCTTGCCTTCTACAAATGGATTCGGAATAAATTTTTCAGCAGTTAATTCGGGTTGATGAAGATAGCCGCGTGCTACACCCACTCCGCCAAGATATAATTCTCCTGGTACGCCAATGGGAACCGGTAATAATTGCGAATTGAGAACGTATACTTGAGTATTGGCAATGGGTTTACCGATGGGAATTGCAAGTACATCGTCAACTTCCCAATAGGTACTGGAAATTGTGGTTTCGGTGGGACCGTAAGCATTAAGTAAACGTGTATGATTTGTATGATGCAGCCACAAAGCAATACAATCTGGTGATGCTGCTTCACCACCAATAATCGTCAGTCGCAGACATCTCGGTAAGCAGAGGGATTCTGCAACAATTTGTCGGGTCAGTTGTTGCCAGTAGGCGGTAGGTAAATCTAAGATGGTGATTTGATATTCATTGCACAATCCGATCAATGCCTTTGCTGACGCAATCCAGTCATCATCACGCAACACCAATGTACCGCCATGCGTCAAACACGGATAAATTTCCTCCGCCGCAACGTCAAAACTAATCGAAGCAAATTGTAAAATACGTTCTCCCAGCGTTAAACCAAATTCCTGGGCTGCAAATAATGTATAGTTTGTCAGCGCCCGATGGGGAATCATCACTCCTTTAGGTTTTCCGGTGGAACCTGATGTGTAAATCACATACGCCAAGTTTTCGGCATCGGTGACACTAACCGGATTGTCGCAATCATATTGTGCGATCGCCTCCCAGTCCGAATCAAGATCAACGCCCTTCGGAACTTGCCAATTTTTTTCTATTGTTGTGTAAACTAATACAGATACTTGAGCATCTTCTAGCATATACGCCAAGCGTGCTTGCGGATACTTCGGATCGAGGGGAAGATAGGCGGCACCTGCTTTGAGAATCCCCAGTAACCCGACGATCATTTCGGAAGAACGTTCGACACAAAGTCCGACTATAGTATCAGGTTTGACACCAATACTACGTAAATAATACGCTAGCTGATTTGCTCTAGCGTTCAATTCTTGGTAAGTTAACTGTTGTTTGCCAACAACAGCGATCGCATCTGGAGTTCGTTCGACTTGCTGCTCAAATAAAGTATGGACGTAAATAAAATGGCGTTGATGATTTGCCCCCTCAGCCTCCCCAGCCCCCCAATTCTGAGGGAAACCAAACCTTTCAAAGTCCCCCACAAGTGGGGGATTTAGGGGGCGAGTAACATTAGCGTAATTAACTTCTGTATCATTCCATTGCATCAATAACTGCTGTTCAGCATCCGTTAACAACGGCAAGTCACATAAACGTTGTTGCGGATTATTTGCGATCGCCGTTAAAAGTGTTTGTAAATGTGCTATAATAGCGTGAATACTACTATCATTGCCATTACTGTCAATTTGTAACGATAAGCGATCGCCAGGAATAGCTGTTAGCGTCAGCGGATAGTTAGTACGTTCAAATCCTTGCGCTTGACTGATGTGTAAATCGCTCCATTGTTGTAAGATTGTCTCTAGCGATACCGGATAGTTTTCAAAGACAACCAAACTTTCAAACAGTGGCGTACCATTTGGTAGATCGCTCCACTGCTGGATATCAACTAAAGCAGTGTAAGCAAACGATTGACTGTCAAGTTGCTGGGCTTGCAATTGCTGTAACCACGGCAATAACTTTGCATCCGCAGCCACCTGAACACGCACAGGGATAGTATTAATAAACAATCCAATAATCGATTCTACATCGATAATATCAGGCGATCGCCCTGATACTGTTGCGCCAAAGACAACATCCATTTCACCACTGTAACGACTCAAAATCAGCGCCCACGCGCCTTGTACAATCGTATTCAAAGTTAGGCGATGCTGTTGTGCTAAATTTTGTAGCGCCTTGGTAACAGTTGCAGATAATTGAACTTGTTCGCGGTGTGATGGCGACGCTGTTGTTTGCAGGTTAACACTCAAGCGCGTAGGTGTGGTGAAATTCGCCAAATATCGCCGCCAATAGGCTTCTGCGGCTACAGAATCTTGTTGTTGTAACCACTCGATATAATTACGATACGGTGGGGCTGGTGGTATAAATAGCGATTGCTGCTGACACGCGGCTTGATAAAACGCTAAAACTTCTTTGAGCAAAAGTGCATTACACCAGCCATCCATTAGGATGTGATGATGACTCCAAACGAAGTAATAAGCATCTGGTTGCACCTGGATTGTCGCGCAGCGCATCAATGGGGGAGAATTGAAGTCAAAAGAGCGATCGCGATCTTGTTGAAGAAAAATTTCGAGTTGCTGTTGTTGTTGCGGTGGTGTTAAGTTTTGCCAATTCAATTCAATCCACGGAAGTTCAACTTGCTGGTAAACAACTTGCAGCGGCTTTTCGGCTTCTTCCCAATAAACAGCGCTGCGTAAGACGGAATGGCGATTGATGACTTGTTGCCATGCTTGTTTGAAGGCGTTGAGGTTGAGGTTTTTGATGCAGCAACTGCGTTGTTCAAAGTAGACTCCGTCAGGGGTGTAGAGTGAATGAAACAGCATCCCCTGTTGCATGGGAGATAATTCGTAGATGTCGATAATGTCTGTCATGTTGGGTTGTAGTTTTTAGGAAACGAACCACAGAGGCGCAGAGAACACAGAGAGGAGAGGTTGGGAGGTATAAGGTGAGAGAAACTAGACTTTTTATTTACCAATTACCGATTTCCTTGTTTCCCCTTGGTTGGTTTGATTTTGGTGATGAGTTTGTCGAGTTGTTTTTGGGTGAGTTTGGCGGCGGCGAAGTCTGAGGGTGTGTAACCTCCTGCTTGGGGTGATTGGCAGTGTGTAATAATATTGGCGATCGCGGATGCGAATGTTTGCGTTAAACGTGCGATCGTTGTTGATGTGTGAATACTGGGGTTATAATTCCAACTCAATTGCAGTTTATCTTCGGCAATCCATCCGTTGATTTCGAGTTTGTAGCAACGGTTATTGAAGCGGCTGCGTTGGTTGCTGACGGGTGATTTTATGAAGTTAGCAATAGAATTATCGATTTGCCCTAGATAGTTGAATTTTACTTCGGCTGCTGGTAAGTTTTGTAAACGCGATCGCACTTGCTGATCGTTTGTGAGGTAGCGTAGTAAGCCGTAGCTAATTCCGTTATGTGGAATTTGACGTAGTTGCTCTTTGATTGATTTTAATGCTGTTGCCGGATGGCGATCGTTTAATATTAATCGCACGGAAAATATAATGGTAAACCATCCTACAGTTCGCGATAAATCGACATCTGCAAATAAATCTTCGCGCCCGTGTCCTTCTAAATCTAATAGTAAAGTATTAGAATTTGTCCACTGAGTAAAACTTTGGACGATTGCTGTTAGTAATATATCATTAATTTGAGTGTGGTAGTATCGAGGAACTTCTTCTAATAAAGCGCGGGTTTGTTCGATACTGAGTGTAATTATTTGCTCAGATGTAGCCGTGTTATTAATTTGAGTTATCGGATAATCAACTGGTAATGCTACCGATTGCGAAACATTATTTACCCAATATTCTAAGTCAGCTAAAATATCTGGCGATCGCGCATAGTCAACTAAACGATTTCCCCAATCTTGAAACGCGGTTGTTTTCGCTGGGAGTTGAAGTTTTTCGCCGCGTTCAACTTGCTGATAAGCAGCAAAAAAGTCGTCAATTAATACCCGCCACGAAATACCATCAATCACAAGATGATGGATAATAAATAGTAACGAGTCGTGCTGCTGACCTCGCTTAAATAATACGCATTGAAACAGTGATTTTGATAAATTGAGGCACCTTTGTGCTTGCGCGCTTATTTGATGAATAACAGCTTGTTGATCGGCAACCAATGATAAATCTACAATACAAAGCGCTGTTTGATCTGGTAATGTATAAAACTGCTGCCAACCATCATCCTTGACAAATCGCATTCGTAATGCATCATGATGAATCAAAAGTTGTTGCAACGTTGTACGTACCAACTCAGATTTTAGCGGTGTAGTTTCTAGTAAAATCGATTGATTGTAGTGGTGTAATTCAGAATGATTCTCGAAAAACCAATGTTGAATCGGTGTTAATAGTACATTACCTGTAACGATTCCCTGTTGTGCTTGAATTTGTGGTGTTGTGCTAGCAACAGTTGCTAAAGCAGCGATCGTTTGATGTTGAAATAATAGCCGTGGAGTTAGATTTAGCCCGATTTGATTTGCCTTCGCAACGATTTGAATGCTAAGAATCGAATCGCCTCCGAGTTCAAAAAAGTTGTCGTGAATTCCTACGCTTACGCCTAACACTTCCGACCAAATTTTAACTAATGTTGCCTCATTTGCTGTACATGGCGGTGTTTTTGTTGCATTAATTTGATTGAATACTGGTGTTGGTAAAGCTTTCCGATCAACTTTACCGTTATTTGTTAGCGGCAACGCTGGTAATGTCACAAAAACCGAGGGAATCATATAGTCGGGAAGCTTTGATTCTAGAAATTGACGAATTTCAGAATGAGTAATTTTGCTTTCCGGCTGTAAAACGATATAAGCAATTAACTGCTGGCGATCGCTATTATTCTGTACAGTTGCAACAGCTTGTTGAATGTGCGGATGTTGGGTAAGAATTGTTTCAATTTCTGCGAGTTCGACACGAAAGCCGCGAATTTTAACTTGACGATCTAACCGTCCTAAATATTCAATATTACCATCAGCACGATACCGCGCTAAATCTCCCGTTTTATAAATTCGACTTTCTGCGATTGCATTTCCCCTATTAAACGGGTTGGGAATAAATTTCTCTGCGGTTAACTCTGGTTTATTTAAATAACCACGCGCGAGACTAATTCCACCAATATACAGTTCACCAGGTATTCCAACCGGAACAGGTTGCAAATATTGATCGAGAATATAAAGTTGGATATTATCAATTGGACGACCGATAGGAACCGTATTCGCTATGTTATCCACAGATATTGCATCATAAACACAACAGCCAACAACGGTTTCCGTGGGTCCATATTCATTAATTATTTTTGCACGAGGATCGCGATCGCACCAGAAATCAAGATGATGTTTTAACAGTGCATCACCACCAACTACAAAAGCGTTGGTAGACTGCCAATTGTGTTTATCTGCTAACAATTGACTCAATATATCTAAATGTGCTGGTGTCGATTTCACCAAGCTAAAATGACTATTCGCACTTAGTAACGCACCAAGTATTTCAATTTCTCGATCTTCTGGGATTAAAACAACCGTTTTTCCTACCAGCAACGGCGCGTAAAGACTGGTAATTGTCGCATCAAAGCCAATCGAGGATTGAACTGGCGCACCGCATCCTTGTTCGACATTGTAAGCAGTCATCGCCCAATTCAGGTAGTTTGTCAATCCTTGATGCGTTAGTAATGTGCCTTTAGGTGTACCTGTCGAGCCAGAAGTGTAAATAACATAAGCAAGGTTTTGCCCACTTGTCATATTATCAGGGTTTGTTGATGGAAATTGTGCGATCGCATCCCTATCAGAATCAATTAAGATTGCCTCAGTAATTTGAGTGGAGTGAGAACAAATTAATCTTGAGACTTGCGCATCTTTTAAGATATATTCGATGCGATCGCGTGGTAGTTTTGGATCAATAGGAACATATGCCCCACCTGCTTTGAGAATTCCAAGTAATCCAATGACGAGTTCTAACGATCTAGGAAGGCAAATTCCTACTAAAACATCAGGCTTAACACCTAAAGAACGTAAGTAATGTGCTAGTTGATTCGCTTTGCAATTGAGTTCGCGATAGGTAAGTTGTTGATTTTCAAAGCTAACTGCAATATTATCGGGTGTGCGTTCTACTTGTGCTTCAAATAATTGATGAATTCCGAGTAACGGATACTCAATTGTTGTCTTGTTCCATTCAAATAAAATTTGATTTTGTTCAATATCGCTCAGAATTGGTAATTCGGAAAGACGTTGCTGGGGATCACCAACAATACCCACAAGTAATACCTGAAAATGTTGCAGCATACGGGCGATTGTATCTGCATCAAATAAATCTGTACTGTATTCGACAACTGCCAAAATACCATCGGATCTTTCAGCTAAATGCCAAGTCATGTCAAACTTGGTTGTGCCAGAATCGATCCATTGTTGTTCTAAGTGTAAGCCAGGGATGGCTAATTCAGGTGCGATCGCATTTTGTAATTGATACGCCTCATTTTGCACCTGAAACATCACCTGAAACAGCGGATTGTGACTAAGACTGCGCTGCGGTTGCAATTCTTCGACAAGCTTGGCAAACGGTAAATCTTGGTGTTTATAAGCACCTGCGGCGACATCGCGCACTCGTTGAAGGAGAGTATCAAACTTAGGATTCCCCGCCAAATTTGTCCGCAGCACCAGCGTATTGACAAAAAAGCCAATTAATGGCTCAACCTCTACCCAATTACGATTAGCAATCGGCGAACCCACGGCGATATCATTTTGCCCTGTGTAACGATGCAACAGCACCTTAAAAGCCGCCAAGAGTAACATAAACAGCGTCACGCCCTGCTGACGACTCAAAGCTTTGAGGGCTTGCGACAATGCGGCAGAAAAGTAGACAGATTGTGTCGCACTGCGAAAAGTGGGAACAGGTAGACGCGGGCGATTCGTTGGTAACTCCAACACCGATAAATCTTGCAACTGCTGTTTCCAATACGCAAGTTGTGCTGTGAGTTCACTATCTTGCAACCATCGCCGTTGCCAAACCGCAAAATCAACATATTGAATCGGTAATTCAGGCAACACATCCGCCGATTGACCATTGACAAAAGCGCGATAAAGTGATGCTAATTCGCGGAGAATCACACCCCGTGACCAACCATCAGCAACCAGATGATGTAATGTAAGCAGTAAAACAAACTTCTGTGATGCCAGCCGAAGCAACATTAACCGTATTAAAGGAGGTTGCGTCAAGTCAAATGCGCGTTGGGCTTCTTGTTTCGCCAGATCTTCAACTTCCGCATCAAGAATCGCCTCTGGTAAACCGGACAAATCAACAATAGGTAACGATATCGAAGTTTCAACAATTACTTGACGGGGTTGACCATCAATCGCCACAAAACCAGTCCGCAAACTGTGATGACGCTGCACAATTGTATCAAAACAGCGCTCAAGTATACTAATATCCAATACCCCCGTAAATCGCCAGGCGATCGCAATATTATAAGCCGCACTATCAGGCTCCAACTGATGCAAAAACCACAATCTTTCCTGTGCCAAAGAAATCGGTAACTCATCAATATTCTCACGCCGACCAATCGCCAATTTCCGTAATTGCAACTGCCGTTCAAATCGCGATCGCTTCTCAGGAGAAAGCGCCGCAATTCTTTTACTCAAATCATCAAATCCTCGCTCATCCATCATTTCTACAACAATCTCTCCCCATCTCTTACCTCTGCGATCTCTGCGTCTCTGCGGTAGCCTGCGGCAAGCCGCTACTCTGCGAGAAGGCTTCGCCAATGCGTCTACGTTTCAAATCTCAGACAAAACAACCATATCCTGCAACTGCTTAAGATAAGATAAACTCTCCATCACATAATCAAAATCCTGCACAAAATCAATCAAACAAGCAATTTCATCCACATCCGCCCGTCGCACTTCTTCAACAAAACTCCGACAAATCTGCGGCGTACCAATCAAAGATCTTCCCTTCATAAAACCTTCAACACCAAACAGCAACAAACTATCAAGATCGTCTTCAGAAAAATCCTTAATACTAATATTCAACCCCATTCCCTTCGCCAGATTTTCCAACAAATCATAATGCGTTTTTAAATAATTACAAAAAGGTCGCCGTACCTTCTCTTTAACCGTATTAACGTTATCCCCCAAAAAAGTATGCATCATCAACGTCACTTTTCTTGACTCTGGCTTATGACCGTGTTTTTGCAACGATTCGCGATACAATTTAATTTTGGGAACAATACTTTCTAATGAACCTGTCAGCAAAGATGTTAATACGTTCGCACCAAGCTTTCCGGCTTCAATAAAAGTTTCATTCGATTGACAAGTGATCCAAATTGGTAATTCGGGTTGAATTGGTTTTGGTAAAGTTTTGACTTGAAACGATTTACCCGTTGCGTCTTGAAAATCAACAGCGTCACCGCGCCAAAGTTGCTGGACAAGTTTGATTCCACGCCACATATTCGCTTTACGATGCGCGTGAGTGTCGCGGGCTAAAACAAAATCATCGACTGTCCATCCTGAAGCAAAGGCGATCGCTACTCTACCATTAGAAAGGTTATCGACAACTGCCCACTCTTCTGCTACTCGGATCGGATCGTGTAATGGTATGACTAAGCTTCCGGCGCGGAGTTGGATGCGATCGGTGATCGTTGCTAGGGCGGCGCTGGTTAATGCGGGGTTAGGGTATAATCCACCAAAAGCATGAAAGTGACGTTCGGGTGTCCAAATCGCGGCGAAACCGTTTTGATCAGCGAATTTGGCGCTTTCGATCAGAAGTTTGTATTTGTTTGGTTGGAGAACTGAACCGTCTCCGTCGAAGTAAAATAGGCTGAATTTCATGATATTGTTTGGTGAGGGTTTGAGACGAACCACTTTCCCCGTAGGGGTTGCCGAAGGCTAGGCGCAAAGAACACAAAGGAAAGAGTTGTTGAGGGATGGTTGGGTGATTTAGGAGATTTTGGGATGAATCATATTACCAATTACCCCTTCCCCTTTCCCCTTTTCCCTCTTCCAACTACCCATCTTCTTGTTCTATCTGTTGCAGCAGTTCGAGCATATCGGCTTGTTTTTGTGTAAGTTTGTCGTCGATGACTTTGGCGATTCCGGCGATTGTGGGTGACTCGAATAAAAATTCGCGCATTGGTAAATCTATTTGAAAGTCTTCGCGCAGGCGGGAAACGGCTTGGATTGCGAGTAGCGAATGTCCGCCGAGTTCAAAGAAGTTGTCGTGAATGCTGATGTGTTGGATTCCTAGCAGTTCTTGCATGATGTTGGCAACTTTTTGCTCGATTTCGTTGCTGGGGGGGATGTAGGTTGCTGGTCTCTCTTCGATTGTGGGGAGTGTCGGTTGAATTTCGGTGATGGGATTTTGTAAGTCTCTGGGTGTGGCGATGATTTGTGGAATGCCGGTTGTTGATAAAATGCGTTCGGTTAATTCCCAAACTTGTTGGGGTGTCATGGCAAAGTTGAGTAGGGCTGAGTTGCTTTGGATGTCGGTATCATCAAATTTGACGGCATCCCAGTTGACGCTAATCCACTTTGTAGAATGTTGATTGTGGGCGCGGGCGAAAGCATCCATGAATGTATTTGCTGCTGCGTAGGCTGCAAATCCTACTCCCCCAACGACGGTTGAAAGTGAAGATTGTAGTAGGTAAAAGTCGATTGGTCTACCTTGCAGGGCTTGTTCAAGCGCGATTAAGCCGTATACTTTAGAGTGAAATTGCTCTTCTATTTGGGTAGGGGTGAGTGATTTGATTAGATGACTAGCGCGATCGCCCATGACTCCCGCATAAATCACACCATGAATTTTACCAAAATGCTGATCGGCTTTGGCAACTATTTCGCAAATTCTTTCTGAGGCTAAATCAGCGCTAAAGAATAGCATTTCTTGACTTTGGGCTTCAATATTTTGTAATTTGCGAATGCAATCGCTGACGGTATCTTGTCGCCCGTGGGTAGCAAGCCATTTTTCCCAATCGTGTTTTTCGGGTAAATCTGCTCTTCCTACAATAATCAATCTGGCATGATATTTTTCGGCAAGATATTGTGCAAAAACAAGTCCTAAACCTTCGACTAAATCTCCGACAATGAGATAGACGCCGCCTGTTCGTAATGGTTTGTTGGCAATTTTTGGTAATTTCTCATATGTTTGTAGCCAACGGTGATGATTGCGATACGCAACGTTATCGAATGCGGGTGTGGTAAGTTCTGCAATTAAATCTCTAATTTGAGTTTTATCTCGCTCAATGTCAATATTTCGACAGCGAATTTGGGGAAATTCTTGCGGAATAACTTTGCATAATCCTAGAATTGTTGTCCCTACAGGCTCGGTGTTTTCTGTGCCTACAACTTCGTGTAATTCATTTGTGATGACACTGATATCAATTGGTGTATCAAGTGCTTGTACCAGAAATAACAAACTATAAAACCCAAGCTGCAAATCATTTTGATCTTGGTCTAATTGCCACAAATGGACAATTTTTGTCGGCGTTTTCTTGCGTGCTTGTAACGAATCCAATAAGCGAGTGTAGTCCGTTGCGTTGTCGGGTGCGATCGCATACACTTGCTCATTGTCGGAAAATTCGCGCTCGGCTTTGACAATAACGACATCATGCCCAATTTGCTGGAGGTGTTGTGCTAGTTGCGAACCTAACCCAGCGGAATCGATGAATAATAGCCAACATTCACCTGTTTCCTCCCCAGGTACGGGTGCAGAACGTTTCCAAGCGGGTATGTACAGCCAATCATCAATATCAGTTTGATGCTCTACAATCGTGTTTTTATTGTCGCGTTCAACCCAATAGCGTTGTCGTTCAAAAGGATATGTGGGTAACGGAATCCGCGATCGCTTTTCATCAGCATACAATCCTTGCCAATTAATTTCTACCCCTGCTTGCCAAAGTTTTCCTAACGATTGCAACATTAATGCAATATCGGATTGTTGCTCTTGCGGATGATGCAAACTAACAAGCGTATCAACTTGAAATTGTGCCTTAACGAGGCTGCTGAGCGTTCTTCCTGGCGCAACTTCTAAAAATATCGGATTTGCAAGTTGCATAATTTCTGCAATTCCCGCACCGAATTTTACAGTTTGGCGTAACTGATTTCCCCAATAATTTGGGTCTGTTGCTTCGCTAGTAGCAATCCAAGTTCCTGTAAGATTGGATATAAAAGGTATTTGCGGCGCAGATAACTGAATTTGATGCAATTGGGCAACTAACGGTTCGACAACCGACTGCATCATTGGTGAATGAAACGCATGAGATGTATGCAAGCGACGACAACCGATACCTTCAGCCGTAAGACGCTGTTGCAATTCCTCAATCGCTGCGATCGCACCAGAAACAACACACATTTTGTCACCATTAATTGCCGCAATTGTCAAGTCTTGGTTGAGGTAAGCATTAACTTGTGTTGCGGTCAAACTCACGGCTAACATCGCGCCAGGAGAACACTGCTGCATCAGTCGCCCGCGCATCGCGACAATTGCCAACGCATCTTCTAGCGCAAACACTCCCGCAAGCGTAGCAGCGACATATTCACCAATACTATGTCCAATCATCGCTTGGGGCTGAATTCCCCACGACATCCATAACTGTGCTAAAGCATACTCAATGACAAACAGCGCGGGTTGAGCGTATAAAGTGTCATTGATATTTGCAACTGCGGCAGGAGAATAAATCACATCACACAGATTTAAACCCAAATGCGGTTTGAGTATCTCACAGCAACGGTCAACGTGTTCGCGAAATAAGGATTCAGTTGCATACAACTCTTTTGCCATATCAAGATACTGGCTACCTTGTCCCGCAAACATGAATACAAGGTTATTTTGCGTAGAATGGCGAGAATCTGCGGAAGATAGAAGTTCAATTACTTGCGTAGCATCTTGACACGCAACCGCGCGTCTTTCAGTAAAATGTTGTCGTCCAACTTGCAACGTATAAGCAACATCAGCCAAGTTCACATCGGGAATTTGCTTTAAATACTCGACTAAGTTTGCTGTCGCGACTTCTAAAGCTGCATCAGTCTTAGCAGAAACTACCAACAATTGATAATTTCTCCCCTGCCTCCTGCCTTCTACCTCCTGCCTTCTGCCTTCTGCCTCCAAAATCACATGAGCATTTGTCCCTCCCATCCCGAAAGAACTAACTGCTGCCCGACGCGGTGTATTGTGCCAGTCTTGCAACTGCGTATTGACATAAAACGGGCTATCTGTAAAATCAATTTGGGGGTTAGGAGACTCAAAATTTAAGCTGGGTGGTATTTTGCCGTGATTGATTGCCAATGCAGTTTTAATTAATCCGGCTACTCCCGCCGCAGCATCTAAATGCCCAATATTAGTTTTCACTGAAGCGATCGCACAAAATTGAGCGGCTTGTGTATACTGGCGAAAGGCTTTCGTTAATGCTGCAATTTCAATCGGGTCGCCTAACGCGGTTCCTGTACCGTGGGTTTCGATGTATTCAATTGTTTCAGGGTTAATACCTGCTTTAGCAATGGCGCTAGCAACGACTTTCGCTTGCCCTGCAACGCTGGGGGCAGTTAACCCAACTTTAGATGCACCATCATTATTAATCGCCGAACCTTTAATAATTGCATAGATGTAATCTCCATCCGCTAAAGCTTCGCTAAGTCGCTTGAGGACAACAATCCCGACTCCATTACCAAACACTGTACCTTGTCCTTGGGCATCAAAGGCACGACAATAGCCATCAGGTGATAACACACCATCAGCTTGGTAAACATAGCCCGATTTGCCACTCGCATTGACTGACACGCCCCCAGCCAACGCCATATCGCATTCACGATTAAGTAAACTTTGACACGCCAAATGAACGCTGACTAAAGAAGTCGAACATCCGGTTTGGACACCGCAACTTGGTCCTGTGAGGTTTAACTTGTAAGATACGCGCGTGGGCATTAAACCCATTACGTTACTAATAACAGCTTGAACGTTATTGATGCCTAAAGCCGATGTATAAAGATTAATAATATAGCTATTTAAAGACGCACCCGCATAAACACCAATATCACCTTGATATTTTTCTGGGTCGTATCCGGCGGTTTCTAAAGCTTCGTATGCACATTCTAAAAAAATGCGATGCTGCGGTTCTATAATCTCAGCTTCGCGCGGCGAGTAACCGAAAAAATCTGCTGCAAAGTATTCAAAATCAGGAAAACTCGCGTAAGCTTTCACATAATTCGGATGATTTAACTCGGCATCAACGCCATTTGCTTGCAGTTCTTCATCGGGGAGAAATTGAATTGAGTTTTTACCATTACAGATATTTTGCCAGAACTCATCAATATTTCTAGCACCAGGAAACCGCCCTGCCATGCCAATAATTGCAATGCGCTCGTTTTTCGCCTGTTCAACCGCTTCGAGTTTGGCGCGGGCTTCTTTGAGTGCTGTTAAAACGCGCTGCTGTGTGTTGTCATTGATGTTAGTTTGATTCATCTGTCTGCCCCTGAAGTAATGTTTCTAGCTCTGCTAACTCAGAAATTATGTCTGCATTTGTTAAATTTGGATCGTCATTATCTTCAGTCTTCGGTTGCAAATTTGTATCAGAATTATTCGCTAATTTTTCCGCCAAATATCCAGCTAAATCTTCAATTGTGGGATATTCAAAGATCGCACTTGCCGGAATAGAAACGCCCAAATTTGTTTCTAAACGATTTTTGAGTTCCACTGTCATTAAAGAATCCATTCCCAGTTCAAAAAAGCCTTGTTTGAGTGCAGGTAATTGTGATATTGGTAAACCAAGAACCTGGGCGACCTCAGTTTGGAGATAAGCTTTTAATTGTTGCGGACGTTCAACTTTGACCGATTGCGGTGGTGATTTGGGTTGCGTTGCAGTTTGAAAGTCAGCAAAAAAGTCTGAATTCGTATGTTGTAAAAACGTTGACCAATCGATTGGGACAACTCCGACTTGCGCTGCTGTTTGCCGAAGTAATGCGGCAAAGCTTTGTAATCCTTGCTGTGGAGAAATTTCATGAATGCCACGCGATCGCATTTGCTGCGCCACACCGCGTTTAGCCGCAGCCCCCACCACTGACCAAGCACCCCAATTGATACTCAATCCAGGCAATCCTTGCGCTTGACGATAGTGCGCTAGCGCATCTAAAAAAGTATTGGCAGCAACATGGTTAGCTTGTCCAGGAGAACCGAGTAAAGAAGCTGCCGAAGAAAACAGCACAAAAAAGTCGAGTGGCTGGTCTTGAGTTAAAGTGTGCAAATGCCAAGCCCCCAACATTTTAGGATATAGTACCTTAGCGAATCGCTCCCACGTCATTTGTTGCATCACGCCATCATCCAATACGCCCGCAGCATGAATAACACCGCGCAACGGTGGTAGCGAAGATTTAATCGTTGATAAAACGCCACTCACTTGCGACTCGTCTGTCACATCCGCAGAGATAACAAGTATTTCTGCCCCTGCTGATTTCAGCATCTCAATGCGCTGGATAATTTCAGCATCAGCTTCACGACGACTGACTAATACTAAATGCCGCGCACCTTGTTCAACTAACCAATTGGCAATTAATAATCCAAGTCCGCCGAGTCCACCAGTAATGATGTAAGTACCTGGGAATGAAGTAAGCGGTAATGGGTAATGGGTAATGATGATTTTGCCGATGTGCTTGGCTTGCTGCATATAACGGAAAGCATCAACGACTTTCTCGATGGGAAAAACAGTTTGGGGTGAAACCTGAAGTTGCGATGTTGCAAACAACGATACCAAGTGACGCAACATCGATTGCATGCGATCGGGTTGCTGTTGAGCGACACTCATCAAATCAATTAATGTGTAAGTAGCACCAGGATTGACTTGTTGTACCTGCGTTTGACTCCAAATATCGCGTTTACCAATTTCTAAAAAATGACCATCAGGCTTGAGGACTGATAAACTTTTAGCGATAAAATCTCCCGAAAGCGAGTTAAACACAACATCAACACCCTCGCCGTCGGTCAGTACCATAATTTCAGCAGCAAAATCGATGTTGCGCGAATTGAAAACGTGCTTTACCCCCATTGCTTGAAGTTGCTGCCATTTACTCGGACTCGCCGTCGCAAAAACTTCCGCCCCCGCTTGCAACGCCAATTGTAGCGCTGCCATACCTGTGCCACCTGCGGCAGCATGAATCAGAATGCGTTTCCCCCTAATGATTTTAGCAACATGATTCAAGGCATAATCTGCCGTTAAAAAATTCGCTGGAATCGTCGCCGCAGTTGCAAAACTCAAGTTATGGGGTTTCAGTACAACCCACTTAGCATTTGTCGTCACAAATTGAGCGAAACTCGCAGGCGCTAAAGCAATCACCGCATCCCCCACCTGCAAATGTTCAACTCCGTCACCAACCGCGACAACTTCACCACTACACTCAACACCAAACCAATCGCGTTCAAACGGTAACAAACCCAAAGCATCAAGCACATCAATAAAATTCAGCCCTGTTGCCCGTACCCGAATTTCCACCTCACCTGCTTGCGGTGCATTTCGCATCATCGGCTGAAATTGCAGATCCAAAGTCCCTTTCGTTGACATCCCCAAGCGAAACGGTTCTGACACTTCCAACAAACTCGAACAATAACGCACCAACCGAGGTACATAACACTGCTGATTGCGCAACGCCACTTGCGGCAGCGAATCCACCAACACCGCACACAACTCGCTTGCCTGTTCCACAACTCCAACCGCCGGATCTAAATCAACACAAAAACCCCCCAACTCAGGATGTTCCAACGCTATCACCCTACCCAAACCCCACAGCGGCGACTGCCAAATCCCGCGCCGATCAACATCCATCACCGCCCCCTGAGTCACCAACCACAACCCCGCCGACTTATCCCCCAAACCCCGCACCAACTCCAACACACATCTACACTCACCAACCAAACCTCCCTTGCTTCTTCCCTCTGCGCTCTCTGCGTCTCTGTGGTTCGTTTCTCCATCCAACCCCCACAAATACACAACCCGAACACCCCTCTCCGCATCCTCAAACACCCGCCGCCAATCAACTTCCTCCGCAAAAACCAGAACACAATCATCCCCCCGCTGCGCCAACAACCGCGCCAACTCCTCGCCCAAACCCAGACGATCGCACAAAATTACCCATTGACAAAAAACTTGCTTTCGTGCTAAGAGAATTGACTGTGGTTCCGGTGCAATCGCCGCAACATCGACAAATCCACAATTCGCTAAAAGCTGCTGCCACTGGGCAACCGAAAGCAAAGGATGCTTTGCGCGTAAATCGCGATCGCCAAATCGCCACCATCCATCCGTCAAGCCAAAAATCAAATCAAGCGATCGCAACTTCTGCGTACTTTCAAGTAAAATTAGAACCCCGTCGTCAACTAATAATTGCTGTACGTGAGCCAAACTCTGCGCAAGCGAACAAGTTGCGTGCAGTACGTTAGCCGCAATCACGATATCGTAGCGATCCACCGCGAATCCCTGCGCTTGGGGCGGTGTTTCAATATCTAATACGCGATATTGCACAAAAGCATATTCTTGAAACCGCTGTTGTGCGTTGTGAACAAATCGTGGCGAAACATCACTAAACGTATACTCCGTTACCGCCGGATCGAGATGTGGTAACAAATAAGCCGTAGTTCCTCCTGTACCTGCCCCAATTTCTAAAATGCGGACGCGGCGATAATGCGGTTTTTCCAGCGCCAAAACAACCTGCTGCACCAGCGTATTCATTAATTTCGCTGCTGGCGAGTCTTGATAAAGTTGCGTCGCGTTTGTCAAATCTCCTTGCGGAAACAGTAGCTGTAGAGGTTCGGTTTTACCTTGCAAGAGGTTCGCTAATTCCTTACCACAACGGTCTAATAATGTCAACTCCACCGATTCAGTTAACTGCGGTGCTGTTGACTGGGGAAGCGCTACAACTTGCCATAAATCGTCATGGCGACGCAAAAAATGTTCTTCTGCCAACATTTCCAACAAGCGATCGCATAACTGTTGATACTGAGGTGCAATCGCCAGTTTTTCGACAAGTTGAGAAGTAGAGAAATATTGATTTGGAACGAATTGCCAGCCCAGCGATGTAAATGCATCAATTACATAGGAAATACTCAACTTTTCGAGTTGCGGTAACAGTTTTTGATATTGTTGAATTTCCGGTTGAGCAACTAAGTTTTGTACTGTAGGAGATAAGCGATCGCATACCGATGCAAGCGATGGAATCCACCTTACACGACCTTCACTCTGCCACTCTACTTGATACCAATCGCGGTAAACATCTAGCGCTTGTTGTGCTTGTCGTAGATGTAATCCAGATATCGTTGCAACAAGTTCGCCACTCGCTGCAATTAACTGCACATCAGCCTTTAATGAGCCTGGGGCATTAGTAGTATAAACTTGCACATAACTCCACAAACTGCGCGGTGCATTTTTGTAAACCACCAACTTTTCTAAACCAACAGGTAAGTAAATCGATAATTCCTCATTTACAGCCGCACCAATCGCTTGAAAAGCAGCATCTAACAAAACTGGGTGTAAGCGATAATTCGTATCTGTAAGTTCGGGTGGTAACTGAATTTGTGCTAGTGCTTGATTTTCACCTTGCCAAAGTTGAGCGATCGCTTGAAAAGTTGCACCGTAATTGATACCATGCGATCGCAATGTTTGATAATAAAGTAGGGGATTAATTTCTTGACATTGCCTTTGCACCGTTGCGATGTCAATAAAAGTTGGGTTTTGAGGTTCATTCAGACTTTGAATTTTTCCCGTTGCATGAACTATCCATTCATCGGTTGCTGCCGATAAACTCAAAATTTCAAATTTGTTGTGTTGTAAAACAAGTTGTAGCTTTGTTTCTGTTAAGACTAAAGCTTGTGAAATCTCGACATTTTCTAATATCACATTAGTATTAAGTACCAAATTTCCGGCAGCGATCGCCATTTCTAAATAACCCGCGCCAGGAAAAATGATTTTGTCAAAAACTTGATGATCTTGTAAATAGCTAAGGCGATTTAGACCCAAATAATTTTCAAAATAAACAGTTTTCGGGCGTGCTAACTCGAATCTTTGTCCCAATAGTGGATGCAAGCCATTATCAATAATGCGCGGTGATTTTTTAGCAACATCAACCCAAAAACGCTGACGCTGGAAAGGATAATTTGGTAAAGCGAGTAATGGGCGATCGCACCCGAAAGAACGCCAATCGATTTTTACACCAGCAACATATAATTGGGCAACACTTGATAATATAGGATTTATCTGATCTGAAGGTTTTAAACTTGGCAACCAAAGAATATTTGAATTCGCAAGTATAGCGCGTCCCAATCCCAATAAAGTTGGTTTTGCTCCCACTTCAACACAAATATTGCAATCAAGTTCAGCTAATACTTTCATCCCAGCAGCAAAACGCACTGGTTGCAAAATATGCTCGCACCAATATTCTGGGGTTGCTATTTCATCGCCTGCTAATTTACCGGTAAGATTAGAAATCAAATTTAACTTAGGGGCATTGTATTCAACTTCCCTGGCAATTTGGGCAAATTTTTGCACCATTGGCTGCATTAAAGGTGAATGAAAAGCATGAGAAACTGCAAGAGTTTTCGCCGCAATATGCTGCGCTTCAAGGGTGGTCACAATTGCATCAACCGCGTTAATATTTCCTGAAATTACGGTATTTTCTGGAGCATTAATTGCGGCTATTGATACTTGTTGATAATCCTCAATGATTGCAGCAACCGTTGTTTCATTTGCCGCGACTGCCACCATTTTTCCATTTGGTGGTAAGGCTTGCATCAGTTGGGCGCGAGTCACAACAAGTTTTAAAGCGTCCTCTAAACTAAATACTTCTGCAATTGTTGCCGCAACGTATTCACCAATACTATGTCCAATGACTACATCAGGATAAACACCCCAAGATGTCCAAAGTTGATAAAGCGCATATTCCACAATAAATATCGCGGGTTGCGCGAAGATTGTATCGTTTAAATTGAGTTGACATTCTGCTTTTGGATAGAGAACTTCGCGTAAATCGATACTCAAATAAGGTTGCAGTAATTCGCAGCAACGGTCAATGTGTTGGGTAAATATCGGTTGAGTTTGATATAAATGCTTGCCCATATTCGCATACTGGCTACCTTGTCCAGTGAGTAAAAAAGCGATTTTTGGGCGATGCTTAGTAGTAGATTCTTGCTGATGAGTATTAAATAGTTTTAATTTTTCTTGTGCCTCGCGGCTACTTTGGGCAACGATCGCAAGTCGATGCTGAAAATGCGATCGCCTTGTCTGCGCGTTAAAGCAAACATCAGCGATAGATACATTTGGATTCGCAGCTAAATACGCTTCATAACGTTTTGTCAACTCACTTAATGCTGGTAATGTCTTCGCTGATAAGGTTAAAATCTGCGGAGTATCAACGTGCGAACTTGCTTCAACTGCTGAATTTGTAGCTTCTGCAACAATTACATGAGCATTTGTACCGCTAAAGCCAAAAGAACTCACCCCAGCAATTGAACCCGTCCATGGTGTTAAGGCTGTTGTTACTTGGATTGGTAGTTGTTGCCAAGGAATGTGTGGATTTGGCTGTTTGTAATGTAAATGCGGTGGAATTTGGCGATTTTGCAGCGCAAGGATGACTTTGATAAGTCCAGCCACTCCCGCAGCGGCTTCGAGATGTCCAATATTTGTTTTGACTGAACCGATGCGTAAAGGTTGATCGAAAGTGTGGGATTTGCCAAAGATAGCACCGAGGGCGTTAACTTCTATCGGATCGCCTAACGCGGTTCCTGTACCATGCGCTTCGATATAACTGATTTGGACGGGGTCAATGTTACCATTTCGCAAAGCTTCTACAATAACTGATTGTTGTGCCGGACCATTAGGAACCGTTAAACCACTGCTACGACCATCTTGATTCACAGCAGAGGCGGGAATCAGTGCTAGAATCTTGTCTCGATCTGCGATCGCATCTGCTAACCGCTTTAAAATAACGACTCCGCATCCTTCAGCGCGGACAAATCCATCAGCCGCCGCATCAAAAGTTTTACAACGTCCATCCGCGGCTAGCATTCGCGCTTTGGCAAAATTGATTGTAAATTCTGGTGCGAATAAACGATTTACACCACCAACAACAGCTAAATCACATTCTTGATTACGCAGACTTTGACACGCTAAATGAACCGCGACTAACGACGACGAACACGCCGTATCGACTGCAAAGCTAGGTCCAACGAAGCCATAAGTATACGATAAACGTCCAGCGGCGGTACTGTGCGAGTTACCTGTCGCGAGATACGCATCAATTTCATCGGGTTCTCTTGTTAAAAGATGATGTGAGTAGTCATTACTACTAATACCAACAAAGACTCCAGTTTTGCTCCCCGACAGATTTTTCGGAACAATTCCCGCATTTTCTAGCGCTTCCCAACTCACTTCTAAGAGGAGTCGCTGTTGCGGATCTAATGAAAGTGCTTCACGCGGCGCAATTCCAAAAAATTCAGTATCAAACGTCTCTAAATTGTCAATAAAGCCACCATAGCGAGTATAGATCTTTCCTGGGGCTTCGGGATTTGGGTCAAAATAGCTATCAAGATGCCAGCGATTTGGTGGAACTTCGGCGATCGCATCTACTCCATTTTGTAATAATTGCCAAAAAGCTGCCGGAGTATCAGCACCACCAGGAAAGCGACAGCCGATCCCAATAATCGCAATCGGTTCAGTTTTATTTTGTTCGAGGGTGGCGAGTTTAGCCCGCATTTGTTGAAGTTCGCGCAATGCATTTTGCATTAGCGTGCGATAATCATGTTGCGGCGATCGCTGATTCATGACTGCTTACCTCGCGCGATCTCGATTAATTCTTGCGCTAATAACTCAGCAATTTGATCGTCAGAAAGTTCTTCTGATGTATTATCTGGTTCAATATACGCTTCTGGTTGCGAATCGGAGGCTAAAACCTGCTGCATCAAGTAATCAACGAGCGCGGTAATATGCGGATAATCAAAAATTAGCGTTGACGGTAAAGTGCATTGTAAGGTTGTTTGCAAACGGTTTTTCAATTCAATTGCGGTTAACGAGTCCATACCCAAATCAAAAAAACCAGCATAGGGATCGATTTCTTCAGGGTCAAAACCCAATACTTGCGCGATTTGCGTGCGAATATGCTTTTCTAAAAGATCGCGGCGATCGCTTGTATCTGCGGTTTGCAGTTGTTGCATCAGTTGCGGTCGTTGTGGTTCTGACACTCTAAAGTCGTTAAAAAATGATGATTGCATTCCTTGTTGTAAAAACCGCGACCAATTAATCGGGATAACTCCTACCTGATTTGACGATCGCAACAACTGTGCAAAAATTTCGATTCCCTCCGCTGGGGCGATCGCATCAATACCCCGCTGCTGCATCTGCTGCGTGCGATCGCTTGCCGAACCTACCTCTGACCAAATTCCCCAATTGATACTCAGTGCGGGGAGTCCAAGCCTGCGGCGATAATGAGCTATAGTATCCAAAAATACATTAGCAGCTACGTGGTTAGCTTGTCCAGGCGAACCTAACAGCGCGGTTGCCGAAGAAAACAGCACAAAAAAGTCAAGTGGCTGATCTTGCGTTAAAGCGTGTAGATACCACGCACCAAGCGCTTTCGGGTACATTACTTTCTCAAAGCGTTCCCAGTCAAGTTGCAATAGTGCGCCATCATCTAATACCCCAGCCGCATGAACAACACCGCGTAAAGGTGGCATTGATATTTTGATATCTGCAATCAACTGTGACAATTGCTGTTCATCGGTCACATCAACCGACGCTGTAACGACAACTGCACCCGATTTCTTTAATTTTTGGACTTGCGGATGATTGGCATCGTCACGACGACTCACTAATACTAGATGTCTTGCGCCTTGTTCTACTAACCATTCAGCAATTAATAAGCCGAGTCCACCAAGTCCGCCTGTAATGAGGTAAGTGCCTGGTAATTGGTAATTGGTAATTGGTAATTGGTAATTGGTAATAACGATTTTGCCAGTGTGTTTGGCTTGCTGCATATAGCGGAAAGCGTCAACAACTTTCTCAATGGGGAATACCGTTTGAGGTAAAGCCTGGAGTTGACGTGTCTCAAATTTCAACATCAGATCGCGTAGCAGATTTTGGATCAGTTGCGGTTGCTGTTGACATAACGCGACTAAATCTACTGAAAAATAACTTGCTGCTGACTGGGGATACTCGTCACGGACAAGTCCCAATTCGACAAATCGACCATGGGCTTTGAGAACCGACATACTTGCCGAAACCAATTCTGGGGACGAATTTAAAATGATATCAACACCTTCCCCTTGCGTCAGTGCCATAATTTCGGCAGCAAAATCTAAAGATCGCGAGTTATAAATGTGCTTTACACCAAGCGATCGCACTGTATCCCATTTTGTTGGGCTAGCAGTAGCAATAATCTCTGCACCTGCTTGCTGGGCAATCTGAATTGCGGCTTGACCGACACCACCTGCGGCTGCATGAATCAGAGTGCGGTCGCCTTTTTGAATTTTGGCAACATTGTGCAGTGCGTAATATGCAGTTAAAAATGTTACAGGAACTGTTGTAGCTGCTTCCCAACTCAAACTAGCGGGTTTTGGTGCAACCATCGCCGCATCCACAGTCACATACTGACTAAAACTACCAGGAGCGATCGCAACCACAGCATCACCAATCACCAAATCCTTCACCTGCGCTCCTACAGCGACAATTTCTCCCACACATTCACACCCCAAAGCGCTTTCAGGATACAATCCCAGCGCATTCAATACATCTCTAAAATTGAGTCCAGTCGCAAAAACCCGAATTTCAACTTCATGGAGTTCCGGCACTCGCCGCGAATACGATTGCAGTTGCAGATTATCCAGCGTCCCGCGTTCAGAAATTGTTAATTGATACGGTTGCGGTATTGATTGATATTTTGCCAGTCGAGCGACATAACGGCGATCGCCCCGCCAAGCAATTTGATCTTCGCGATCCGGCGATAAAACCTCCGCCGCCAAAGCTTCCGCCCGTACTTCTACGCTTACGCCATCGTCTAAATCAATACACTTAACCTCAAGTTCTGAATGCTCCAACGCCGCGACTTTAGCGATCCCCCACACCGGAGAATGCATTAATCCAGAGAAACTAACATCACCACAATCAACCGCCCCCTGCGTCACAAAATACAACGATGCATCAAGCTTTGTAGCAACCAGCGACCGAATCAAATACAAAGCACTTGCACAACTACTTCGTAAATTGGTTTCAATTCCCTCCACCTCCTCAACACCCCAAAGACAAACAACCTCCAAACCTCTTACCTCTGCGCCTACGGACACTTTGCTCAACGGGGGAAACCCCCGCACGCAAGTGTCCTCCTCTGCGTCTCTGTGGTTCGTTTCCTCACATAAATTTTCAATTAACGCAACAAAATCACCCTCACGCTCAAGACACACACCAAACCGATCCTCACCATAGCGCTGATACTCCCGCGCCGAATAAACAAGAATACACCTACGCCCTTGGGCGCGTAAAAGTTTCGCCAACGCTTCACCCACACCAAGCGCGTCGCAGAAAATCAAACACGTTACCGTACACTTAGCGGTATAACGCGCAACAATAACATTCTGCTGACTCAAAGGATCGTCCACCGCAGCAGGACTAACAATCGCCGACTCAAAACCACAATCATGTAAAAGCTGTTGCCATTGGCTAGACGATAACAACGGATGCGATCGCCGCAAATCTTCATCCGTAAATCGCCACCAACCCGCCGTTAAGCCAAAAACGACATCCAGCCAAGCGAAAGCGCGAGTTCCTTCGAGTAAGATTAACGTACCGTTTTCAGCCAACAACTCTTGAGTGTGCTTCAATGTTTTCCGCAAGTCTTGAGTAGCGTGTAATACATTTGCTGCAATAATAATGTCGAATTGTTGGTCAAAACCCTGAGTCAAAGGCGATCGCTCAATATCCAATACGCGGTATTGTACAAAATCGTAATCGCAGAATTTTGCTTGTGCCTTCGAGACGAATAACGGCGAAATATCAGTAAATGTGTATTCTGTCGTCTTTACATCCAACTGAGGTAACAAATACGCCGTCGTACCACCTGTACCGCCACCAATCTCTAAAATTCGCACCACGCGATTTGTATTGACAACTGTAGCATTCAATGCCTGCTGCACCAAAGTATTCATCAGTTTTGCACCAGGTGAATCTTGATACAGTTGCGTCAATATCGAGGTGTCACCATCAGGGAAAAGTAACTGCAAAGCATCCTGGTTTCCTTGCAATACTTGCGCTAAATGCGAACCACATCGTTGAAGTAACGTCAGTTCACAACCCGCCATCGGATACTGTGCAAAAAGCTGCTGCCCCAACAACTGAGGATTGACAGATGACACAATATCTGCATCTAATACAATCTCGCGTAAACGCGCAAGCAAGCGCTGATACTGAGGTATCACCGAGTTGGTATCATTACCAATTGCTGCCAACGCATCGACGATATAAGCAAGACTCAAAGTTTCAAGTTGTGGTAAGACCTGGCGATAGCTATCAAGTTCAGATTGTGCTAGCAGTTGTTTAAGCGCAGGTATAACGCGATCGCAAATTGCTGCGGGAGATAATAAATTAGCCGAACTTGATTCGCTCAAAGGTTGCGACAATCGCCACTCTACTTGATACAATTCAGTAGGTGTACCTTGAAAAGCTTTGGGATAGGCTGGCTTGAGTTTTAAACCAGCGATGACCGCTACAAGCCCTTCTGAATTAGTAAATTGAACATCTACTAATTCGTCTCTGATTTGTACCGAACTCGATAACTCATTTGTAACATTTCCAAAAAAAGTAAGACTTTCTAACCCAATTGGTAAATATGTTTGCGTGTCTGATAAAGCAGCGCCAATGACTTGTAAACCAGCATCCAAAAGAAGAGGATCGAAAATATAATTTGGAGCAGCTTCTTGTGTTTCTATTTGACCTATAGCTGCATTTTTTCCCTGTTTTAATTGCGTAAGTCGCTGGAAATTTTCCCCATAATCGATTCCGCGATCGCGACAGCTTTGATAAAATGTTGTTACTGCCATTGAATTTGGACATTCTAGTTCGAGTAACGTGACTTCTTCGGGTGTCTCTGTTGCGGCTGCAATTCCACTAGCGTGTAATATCCACGATTGATCTGCGGCTAAGCTGAAAATTTCAAAGCGATATTTTTGGTTTTCGGGTGTTAATATTAGTTGTAATTTTTGTAGTTCGTTCGTCAGTTTTAAAGCTTTATAAATCACAACATCAGTCAATACTAAATTATGCGTTTGATAAACTTGCGCTGCGGCTGCAAGCGCCATTTCGATATAACCTGCGGCTGGCATAATCGGTATATCAAACACGCGGTGATGTTGGAGATAAGCGGGATTATTTAGACTGATTTGATTTTGGAAATGAATTGTTTCTAACTTTGCCAAATTCACTTTTTGCCCTAGTAATGGGTGTGAATCAGCAGGTGCATTTGATATTGTAATTTGAGGAGTTTCCAACCAATAGCGCTGACGCTGAAAAGGATATGTCGGTAAAGCCAAACGTTGACCTTGAGGTTTCAAAGCTTGCCAATCAATTTCCACACCCGCGACATATAACTGTGCCAGATTTGAAAATACTTCCGATGATTCGTTTAAACCCGATAACCACAAAATATCCGCATCGGGCAAACAGCGTCGTCCTAATGCGGTGAGAACTGGCTTTGCACCCAACTCTAAACAAACGTTACATTCATGCTGTGCTAATGTCTGCATTCCTGACATAAACCGCACAGGTTGGAGAATATGCTTGCACCAATATTGCGGCGTAGCAATTTCATTATCCGCGACACAGCCCGTAACGTTGGATATGACATCTATCTTTGGTAATGCATATTCAATCGTCTGCGCCACACGCTCAAATTCTGCTACTACCGGTTGCATCATTGGCGAATGAAAGGCGTGCGATACCTCCAACCGTTTGCTAGCAATATTGCGATCGCGTAAAATCGCAGTTATCGCACTAATCGCTTGACTATCTCCTGAAATAACCGTACTGTTTGGTGCATTGACCGCAGCAATCGCAACGTCTTGATATGGTGTGATTATTGCTGCTACAGTATCTACACTTGCAGCGATCGCTAACATTTGCCCGTGGGGTAAAGCTTGCATCAATTTAGCGCGTGTCGCCACGAGTTTAAGCGCATCTTCGAGGCTAAACACTCCAGCAACGGTAGCCGCAACATATTCGCCGATACTATGCCCGATGACAACATCTGGATACACACCCCATGATGTCCACAAGCAAGACAACGCATACTCGATACTAAAAATCGCCGTTTGGGCGTAAACGGTTTCGTTAAGCGCTACAGATGCATCAGAATAAAGAAGCGTCCGTAAATCAATACCAATTTCCGGTTCGAGAAGTTCGCAACAAGTATCTAACACTTGCGCAAATCGAGGTTGTGTTTGATACAACTCTTGCCCCATATTTGCATATTGACTACCTTGCCCAGGAAATAAAAACGCAATTTTCGGACGTTGGAGTGGCGTGCGAATAGTCTCTATTGCTTCTAGTTTTTTCTGGGCTTCCGCAGTCGAGTTTGCTACAATTGCACTGCGATAATCATAATGCGATCGCCCGTGCGTGGTATAGCAAACATCCGCTAGCGATACATCAGGATGTGCGTGCAAATATTGCTGATACGATTGCGCCAATTCTCTAAGTGCAGTTGGTGTTTTTGCCGATAGCGTTAAAATCTGCGGTGAGTGTTGTTGAGTTGCTAATTCGGCTTGCGGAAATTCTTCTAAAATAATGTGGGCATTTGTCCCACTCATCCCAAACGAACTCACACCCGCACAACGCGGCTGATTTGCATCTGTATGCCACGGTGTTAGTTGCGTCGGAACTGCGATTTTCTCCCAAGGAATATGCGGATTTGGTTGTTGGAAATGGAGATGTGGTGGAATTTGTTGATGTTGCAGTGCCAGCACAACTTTGATTAAACTTGCCACGCCTGCGGCTGCTTCTAAATGTCCAATATTAGTTTTGACTGAACCAATATACAGCGGACTTTGTCTACGATCTGCGGCGAGAACCTTTGCTAATGCCAAAACTTCGATCGGATCGCCTAAACTTGTGCCTGTACCGTGCGTTTCAATATACTGAATTTGACTCGGTTGGATTTGAGACTGTGCGATCGCTTGTCGAATCACAGCTTCTTGTGCATTACCATTCGGTGCGGTTAAACCATTGCTTTGCCCATCGTGGTTAACTGCGGAACCGCGAATAATTGCCAATATACGGTCTTGATCAGCTATAGCATCCGTTAACCGTTTAAGGACAACAATTCCGCATCCCTCACCCCGCACATACCCATCAGCTTTAGCATCAAAAGTTTTGCAACGTCCATCCGCAGCCAAGGCTTTCAATTTACAAAACCCAATCGTCGGTTCAGGAGAAAGCATCAAATTAACTCCCCCCGCTAGTGCTAAATTCGACTCACGATTTTGCAAACTTTGACAAGCAAGATGAACAGCTAGCAATGAAGATGAGCAAGTCGTATCCAACTGCATTGTTGGACCTTGAAAACCGAATATATAAGATAATCGCCCGACAGCAATGCTGCGCGTATTTCCTAAACTGCTGTAAGCATCGATGCGCGTCGGATCGCCTGAAAATATACTCCGCTTGGCGTAGTCATCAAAGCCGATTCCAACAAACACCCCTGTACGACTGCCATTTAACTTTTGTACCGATTGCCCTGCGTTTTCTAAAGCCGTATAACTCACTTCCAACAGCAATCGCTGCTGTGGGTCCATACTTGCAGCTTCACGCGGCGAAATCCCAAAAAATTGCGGGTCAAATTGGTCTACATCTGCAATAAACCCACCGTAACGAGTGTACATTTTTCCTGGAGCGTCAGGATTGGGATCGTAATAAGCATCAACTGCCCAGCGTTGTGGTGGAATAAGAGAAATTGCGTCAACGCCATTTTGTAATAATTGCCAATACATTTCTGGTGTATTTGCACCACCAGGAAAGCGGCACGCCATCCCAATAATTGCAATTGGTTCAACCGTTTGCGCAGCGTTCAATTGCGCACGGAGCGATCGCATTTCTAGCAATGCTTGTTGCAACAGCGAACGATAATCAACGGATTCGCGATTCATTCGCCTGTCCTCACTGCGTCAATTTCTGCGGCTAATAACTTTGCAAGTTCGGCTTCCGAAAGGGACTGTAAATCAGATGCATCAAGCGGGCTATCATAAGGAGGCTTTTCAAGAAATACTTTTTGAGGTACTTGTGAACTCATCACTCCTGCACTCGCCCCTCGCTCCTCGCTCCTCACTCCTGCTATATGATTACTCAGTGCTTCAATTGTTGGGAAATTCCAAGCGATCGTAGCTTCAATCGCCTGCGGATAATTCAACCACTCTTGTAGGTCCTGCGCCAACTCAACCGCAATCACTGAATCTATACCGTAGTCAGCAAAAGCTTTACGCGGATCAATCGCCGTTGTAGGCAACTTAAGTTTCCGACTCAACCAATCAATCAACCATTTTTGAATTGATCGCGAGTCTGGTAATTTAAGATTGTCTCCATTGACGAATTCGCGATGCGATTGGTCTTTGCCATTTTCAGACTTCAGTTGTGCAGACACCGCATTCGACTTACGCAAGAATTCATCAACTTCCCAATCTTCGCCAGGCAAAGTTTGTTCAATATCGCCAATATCATCAACATATCCTGCGATCGCCTCACTACTTGCCTGCACCGCAACCGATTCGCATTTTTGCAATCGCGCCCGTTCAAACTGAAACTGTACCCAATCCAACGCAGATTGCAACGATTTTGACGGCGATCTTCGCAGCGCATCTTCTAAAGCAGCCCACAAAATTGCCAACGTCGCCACTTCACCAATTTGCAACGCCGCCCACCGCTTAGCATCAACCGCATCTAGAACGTGACGAGTGTAGTATTCTTGAATTTGCTGAGCAGCAGTATCCAACCATCCCCAAACCTTTGGTGCTTGCCAAACCTCACAAATAAACCTTTTCAACTCACTACTTTCATTAATCACCCGCGAACCCAAAAACATATGCAGCGTCTCAGTCGGTCCCTCAAAAATTCGCAACACTCGCGCATCGCGTAAAATCTGAGGAGTCATATTGGTTTCAATGTAGCCGCGCCCTCCCAATACCTGCACCAAGCTATCAGCCACTTGCCAATAGAATTCCGGTGCGGCAGTTTTGCAAGCCGTATAGATTTCTGGTGGAATTTCGACACCAGCATCTAATTTTTGGGCAACTTGCGTCACCAAAGTTTCTATCGCCGCGATCGCCGCAGTAATATGACTAAAAGTGCTGGCGATAAACGGATTCTCAAATAATTTCCCTGTTGAGATCGTCCGCCGCGAAGTGTAGCGTAGCATCAGTTGAGCGCAGCGTTTCATCCCACCAACACTTGCCGATGCGATCGCCAACCTGCCGTACATCATCGCATCCTGCGCAACCTGCATTCCCGCGCCTGGTTGCCCTAACATCGCTTCCGGTGCAACCACAACATCATTCAAATACACGGTGTTTTGCACCATCCCGCGCATCCCCATTGTTAAAGCTTCTTTTCCTTGTCGCAGCCCACGCCGTACCGCGAACCCACTAATACCATTTCCTTGATGCTGCACAAACACATTTGTCACGCCAGCCCATGCAGCTGAACCACTCCAAATTTTCGTCCCCTGCAACCGCCACCTACCGTTTGACTGCGGAATCGCTTGGGCAGTCATTGCTTGCGGATTTGAACCTGCCAGCGGTTCGGTTAAGGCAAATGCAGCAAGTTCTCTACCAGTTGCCAACAATGGTAGCAATTCATTTTGCAGCATTTCGCTACCATGACGGAGAATTGGACGAATTCCTAGAATATTGTTCAATCCAACAAATAACGCCAGCGTCAAATCAATTGCACCTAGCTGCTGCAACACCTGCATTGTTTCGCTATGGCTTAGTCCCAGCCCACCATACTTGTATGGTACTTGCATTCCTAGCAACCCTTGATTGCCAAAATCAAGCACGATATGCGGCGGAATCGCACGGCGTTCGTCAATCAACCGCGAATTAATGCGTTCACTAGCATAATCCCGCAGCCATTGCATCAGCTTTTGCGTAGAATTCTCAATACGCTGCTGACTTGGAGGAGCGATCCCCCTGCGAGCTAATATTTTCTCCTGATCTTCTCCCCTAGAATTGGGGGAGACTGAGAGGGGGCGGGGGGAACCGAGTCTTTCAAAGTCCCCTATAGATGGGGAGCCAGTGCGTTGCGGAGCCTGTTGCGTGCGGGGGTTCCCCCCGTTGAGCAAACTGGCGTGGGATGTCCCCCGTTGTAGCAACTGGCGTGGATTTAGGGGGCTATCAACCGACTGATGATTTAACGATTCATCCATTGATTCAGCAGTGGCTACTTGCCAACTCGCTACAGTTTGCAAATTTTTCTCAATAAATCCTATCCTACAGGCATAACGTTGAATTTTTCCACTTGAGGTTTTAGGAATACTCCCTGTTTTGAGCAGCACAACGGCATAAACTTGCAATTCATGCGTCTGCGAAACTGCCCGCCGCATCGCGTTGATGACTTCTTCACAATTGAGCGATCGCATTGCCTCGCGCTTAACTTCGTGGACAATCGCCAATTGTTCGCTACCAGCAACCTCCAAACCAAACGCAGCCCCATGTCCTAAGCGTAAACTTGGATGACTTTGTTCTACAGTGAGTTCAATATCTTGAGGATAATAATTGCCACCGCGAATAATAATCACATCTTTAATTCGTCCGGTGACATATAATTCCCCCTCATACAAAAAACCCAAATCCCCCGTTCGCCAAAACACCTCTCCATCAATGTTGACATTCAATTCATTTTGTGGATAACCAATTAGCCCCTCGCCCCTCACCCCTCGCCCCTCGCCCCTACTGTCTCCCCAATAACCTTGCGTCACACTTGCGCCTGCTAAACAAATTTCGCCAACGCGATTTGCATGACAACGTGTTAAATCTTGGTCAATAATCGCCAACTTTGTGACTACTTCACCACAACTCACAATTGCAGCGGATTGGTTTGAGGGTTCGGCTATGACAACGCGGTTCTGTGCAAGTGCTACTGAATCTACATAACAAACTTTAGGTGGTGCAGCTTTAGTCCCTCCACTGACAAACAATGTTGCTTCGGCTAAACCGTAACAGGGATAAAATGCTTCGCGGCGAAATCCACACTCGGCAAATGCTTGCGCAAATCGCTCTAAAGTTTCATTCCGCACGGGTTCTGCACCCGTAAACGCTAAATCCCAAGAACTCAAATCGAGCTTTTGCTTTTGTTCTGGGGTAATTTTTTGTAAGCACATCTCATAGGCAAAATTCGGCGCACCACTCGTCGTAGCTTGATAACGCGAAATTGCTTGTAACCAGCGCAGTGGTTTTTGTAAGAAAAGTACCGGAGACATGAGTACGCCAGGAAATCCGCCATAAAGTGGTTGCAGAATTCCGCCAACTAAACCCATATCGTGATAAAACGGCAGCCAACTGACGACTTTACTATCTGGTGTATGCTCAAATTTTTGATAGATGAGCGCGCTGTTATGCAGTAAATTGCTGTGCGTAATCATCACGCCTTTCGGCTTTCCTGTAGAGCCGGAGGTATATTGCAAAAATGCCAAAGTATCAGCATCAATCTCTGGTTTATGCCAATTTTCAGCTAAATTTCGCGAAATTTTATCAGTTGTAATCCACGCCGAAACTTCAATTTCTGAATTCCAACTACCTAACTCCACATCCGTCGTCGTCAGAACTCCGCTTACTTGTGCATCAGCCGCAAGCAATTCTAACCGCAATAAATTTTGATTGCGTCGCGGTGGATAAGCTGGAACCGCAACAACACCAGCGTACAAACATCCGAGAAAAGCTGTAATAAAATCTAATCCAGGCTGGTACAACAACAGCACGCGCCCAGTGATGTTCGTCATTTGGATGTATGCTGCGATCGCCTGTGCCTGTTGGTCAATTTCTTGATAATTTAAAGCAACTTCATGCTCGCCATCTACAAGAAAAACATAGCCGCATTGCGGTTGATGCTCGGCTCGATACTGCACTAAATCCACAAGTGTAGATCTACCCGACAAAAACGGTAGTGAGGTTGAGCTTATCACCATATAATTAACTGGTCATGCCTTAATAATTTGCCCTGCGATGAGAGAGCAAGAATATCGAGCGAAATGTTACGTTTACTTGACCATTCATATAAAGTAGTTCTAAATCATTTGCAAAAACCTCTGTTCATTCTTCCTCGGCGTTTGTGCGGTTCGTTAAAAATGACTCAGATGGAATGGCTACATATCTGTGCAAAGTGGTAATCCGTAAGCAAATTCAATTAGCACTCACTAATAAGTAGCCCTCTTCAGAATTGATATCAACTATGCTTGAGTATTAACTTGTGCCGTCTGTAGAAAAAATTATCGGCTAATTGCTAAATTTATGCAACTATTATGAATAAGTGTTTGGACTGAGCGTCAGAATTTTAGACAACTTATGACTAAAACTAAGGAGCAGTAAGGAAAGTAAAAGTATTTATGTTAACCATATAAATTACTAACAACCGCTTAACACATCATTACGATCGCCAGCACTTCGCTAGAGCGAGGAGTTGATGTAACGAAATGGGAACTTGTGCAGGTAATCAGGTAGCGATCGCATCTCAGCCTAGTCGCAACAATTACCAATTACCATTCACTGAATAAGATTTTCATAAACCGAATCTCAAAAATTGTGGGTGTGAGAACAGTATTATGAAGCAAAAGTCATTTCTCTTGAGTCTATGGCTCATTAGTGTCGGCTGCGTAGTTGCGATCCCAGTTCAAGCAGACACAGCACTAAATCAATCAGTGTCGTCTACTCATACCGCGCAATTACCAGCGCAAATTAGTAATGTAACCCGTGTAACAAACGTAGAAGTTTACGAGACAGACGCGGGGTTAGAGGTTGTGCTGACAACGCCACAGCCGAACCAGTTACAACCTGTAACAAGTGTCGTCAACAATACCGTAGTTGCAGATATTCCGAATGCTGTCATCGATACACCACAAAGCGAATTTGAGTTTACAAACCCAGTCACGGGAATCACACGAGTAACAGTCCGAAGTTTAGCATCCGCGAGCATCCGCATCGAAATCACGGGACAGAATGCGCCACCTACTACAGCTTTTCGTGCCGAGGGACAAGAATTTATTTTGGGTGCTTCCACAACCGCCCAAGCGGATGCACCGATTGAAATTATCGTTACAGGGACTCGCGACCCCTTGTATCGCATCCCCGAATCATCCGTCGGCACGCGCACAGATACTCCTATTATTAACGTACCACAATCAATTCAAGTCATTCCTAGCCGCATCATCGAAGAGCAAGGCGCGACAACACTCGGTGAAACGTTACGCAATACGGCGGGAGTAACAAGCGGTCGTCTCCCCACCGATGCACCCGCAGTGACTCCGGTAATTCGCGGATTTGAAACTCGAAATGTTCTGCGCAATGGACAGCGCGATAGTACCTTGCGACGCATCGCCGGAACTTCTAATATCGAGCGTGTTGAAGTTTTACGCGGACCCGCATCCGTATTGTTTGGACAAGGCGACCCAGGTGGTACGGTCAACGTTGTGACGAAACAGCCATTAGACGAACCCTACTATATCATCGAATACATTGTTGGTCAGTACGGGTTACACCGTCCGGCGATTGATATTAGCGGACCTTTTGGCGATTCGCTACCAGGAGGATATCGTTTAAATGCTTCGTATGAATGGTCAAATAGTTTTAGAGACTTTGAGGAAACGCAATCGTTTTTTGTTTCTCCCGTAGTACGGTTAATAGATACCGAACAAACGCAACTCACCGCTGAAATTGAGTATTTTAAAAATTCGAGTTGGGGCGGTGCGCCCGAACTACCCGCCTTTGGTACTGTCATCAATAACCCAATTGGCGAAATTCGGCGGAGTGTGAACCTAGGAGAACCCGATTTAGCGGAAAGTGAAACCACCACTACACGCATCGGCTATCGGTTAACGCATAATTTTAGCGATAATTGGTCAATTAATAATGAATTTGTATTTGCTACCGTAGACGCTCCTGAAAATACATTTGCTTTAGGGCGATCGCTCGATGACGATGGACGTACGCTACAGCGTCTTCTTTTTATAAATCCTAGCGAAGAAAGTAGTATTAACTTTAACACAAACGTCATTGGTAGATTTGCGACAGGTAGTGTGCGGCACGAACTTTTGTTTGGGATTGAACTATCGAAAGATTCATTAGAAGATATTATTGACATTCAACCACTGGCTCCCATTGATATTTTTGACCCAGTTTATCAACCGGAAAGCCTACTTGATTTTGTCATTCCTTTGCAGAATACCCGCACCGAAAATAATTCGATTGGTTTTTATCTGCAAGACCAAATTTCTATTTCGGATGACCTGATCTTTGTTTTAGGCGGACGCTTTGATATTGCGGATCAAACATACGAAGATCGCGGCGATGACACCCAAAGTTTTGACCGTCAAGACCAAGCGTTTAGTCCGAGAGTAGGACTTGTCTATAAACCCGCAGCGAATGTTTCGCTGTATGCGAGTTACACCGAATCTTTTGTCCCAGTGGTTGGACGCGAACAAACGCGCGACCTAGCAACTGAGGAATTGATTATCGGCGATCCGTTACAGCCAGAACGTGGTAGACAATACGAGGTAGGCATCAAAGCAGATTGGTTGGAACAAAGACTTTCAACAACGTTGGCATTGTACGATCTAGAACGAACGAATGTAGTGGTATCGGGGGCAAATGACCCTTTTGTGACTGAACAAACTGGACTACAGCGCAGCCAGGGAATTGAGCTTAATGTCGTCGGAGAAGTGTTACCAGGTTGGAATATCTTAGCGAGTTATGCTTATACCGATGCTCGCGTTGTAGAAGATGACAGCATTGAGGAAGGCAACTTTTTGATCAATGTTCCGCAAAATGCGGCAAGTTTGTGGACAACGTATCAAATTCCAACAGGCGATTTACGCGGTTTAGGTTTTGGTGTGGGGTTATTTTATGCGGGAGAACAACAAGGCGATTTAGATAACTCGTTTACGCTTCCCAGTTATCTGCGTACCGATGCTGCACTATTTTATCAAGGCGATCGCTTTCGCGTTTCGTTAAATTTCCAGAATTTATTTGATGTCAACTACTTTGAAGGTGCGCGGGGAGATTTGCGCGTGATTCCAGGTGCCCCCTTTACCGTTTTTGGGAAAATTAACTGGGAGTTTTAATCGATGCGTACCTTCACGCTGATCTGGATTGGTCAAATGGCATCAACTATTGGTAGCTATATGACCGTTTTTGCCTTGACTGTCTGGGTTTGGGATGTCACAGAGTCAGCGACAACGTTAGCGCTGATCAGCTTTTTTTCGCAACTCCCCCGCATTTTAGCAATGGCGATCGCAGGTATCATAGTAGATCGCCTGAATCGCAAACATTTAATGTTGTTAGGCGATACCGCAGCAGTTTTCTGTACACTAATTATCGGTTGGCTGTACGTGGGCGATCGCTTGCAAGTTTGGCATTTGTATGCAGTTGTTGCCGCTTATGGCTGTTTTGGAAGTTTACAAACGCTTGCTTATTCAGCTTCCATCGCCATGTTAGTTTCCAAGCAACACTACACCCGTGCAGAAAGTATGGTGGCGGCGGTTAGTTACACTGGTGCAATTATTTCACCACTACTTGCAGGTAGCCTTTATCCAATTATCGGACTGACTGGAATTATTCTTATTGACTTGACGACTTTTGCGATCGCTTTTATCACACTGTTTGCTGCCCGAATTCCGCAACCTAACCGACAGCAAAATGTAATTATTAATTCTAAGGAAACTCTTTGGCAAAAACTTACTTTTGGTTTTCGATATATTTTGCATCGACCCAGTTTAGTAGCAATGGTAATTGCTTTTTCTTTATTCGCACTTCCTAGCGATATCAACCGAGTTTTATACAATCCACTCATATTAGCGCGTTCCGGCGGCGACGCTCAAATTCTTGGTAGCGTTACCACCGCAGCCGGTGTTGGCGGTGTTCTTGGTGCAGTCATTTTAAGCGTTTGGGGAGGTTTTCATCGTCGCATTCATGGAATGTTACTCGGCTTCACTGCCACAGGTTTATTCAAAGTCATTTTAGGCTTAGGACAAACGCAGACTGTATGGATAGCCGCACACTTTTTCGCGACGCTTCCTATTCCCTTATTCTACAGTTCGAGTAATGCGATTTGGTATGCCAAAGTCCCCCCAGATTTTCAAGGACGTGTTTTAGCGGCGGATCAAATGATTGGATTAATTGTAGGTGCGATCGCGCCCCTAATTGCTGGTCCCTTAGCCGATTACGTCTTTGAACCTGCGATGCAACCTCAAGGAAGCTTAGCACCTCTATTCGGCTCCATTTTTGGCACAACCACAGGATCGGGCATTGCCTTACTATACGTCATCACGGCAATTTTAATGCTCGCCGTTGGCATCAGTGGCTACGCCTTCCGCCCCCTCCGCGAAGTCGAGATATTACTACCTGATTATGAGGAAGTTAAAAACTAATGACGATGTCTGTATTTTTTTGTCCCCTATGCCCGTGACACAAACAAACGTGCAACTTCGCAAGCAAAACCAGGCAACAAAGGAGATGATAGCGCATCATCAATCAGTAAGGTGGCAACTAACGTCAATTGAGCTTGATTGCGGCGATAAACTTCAACTTTCAAAGCGATGCGATCGACAATCCAATATTCCTGAACTCCTTGCACCGAATACAATTTCAGCTTGGCAGAACGATCGCGATCTTCGTTAGCTTTTCCAGGGGAAAGCACTTCGACAACCAGTTCAGGTGCGCCTTGAAAATGCCCTGCCTCGTCTTGAATTTGCGCTAACCGTTTATAACTAACCCATACCACATCAGGAGCGACATTATCCGAGTCTGAAAAAATCAAACCAGGCATGATCGAAGGTTCTCCCAAACCACTTTCTAGGGACCAGCTGTTCAGTGCAGCAAAAATACATCCAACTACGTGTTGGTGTTTATGATGAGGCGATCGCGTCACAAACAGTTCTCCATCGATGATTTCGTAACGAATCCACTCGTTATCGGGTAGCGCTTCCACATCTCGAATTGTCCAGCGAACGCCGCCTGTAGTCTGACTCATGACAGTGCCTCTATTGTGAGGATATGTTCATTATAAATGAGGTAAAGAGGGGAACAAAAGGATGGAGAGGAGGTTTACCCAATCGCATTTATTGATATTATTTGTGCTTTCTATTACCCATTACCAATTACCAGCCTTTAAATTACATTCACTTTCATCAACTGACTAAAAAATGCTAATTAACCAATCCACTTTCTCCTCGCCGCGACCACTTTTTGAGTATCTCTCACAACAAAAATATTGGGAAGAGCGAGAAGCCTCAAACCCTGCACCTCCTGTAGACGATCCAACGCAACTGTTGCAAAACACACTCGATCAAATCTTCACCGGAGTTGGCATCAGTACAGCAATTGTCAGCGATGATATTGCATGGTATGGTGCTAGTGGTACCGCAAATTTAACGACAAATACACCAGTCACATCGAGCGATCGCTTTCAAATTGGTAGCATTACCAAAACATTTGTGGCGACAACAGTTCTACAGTTACTTGAAGAAAATCAACTCAGTTTAGAAGCTACTCTCAACCAATATTTACCAAGCGAAATTGTCAGCAAAATTTCTGACAGTGCAAATATTACTATCCGCCAATTACTCAATCACACCAGCGGCATTCCTGATTATTTGAGTGTACTACTCGATGAAGGTGTCAATCTTTTCAGAGAATGGCAACCCGAAGCACTTGTCGAGTTCATTGCTAACCAACCATTAAGCTTTAGCCCTGGTACTTCTTGGCAATACTCAAACACAAACTACATATTGCTAGGGATGATTGTCGAAAATATCACGAATAACTCGCTAGCAACCGAAATTCGCACTCGTATTCTAGAGCCATTGCAACTCGATAATACCTTTGTTGCCGACACCGAAGCAGTTCCTGGTGGATTTGTAAGCGGTTATTGGGATATTAACGTCGATGGCAATCTTGATAATACAGACTTTATCAGTCCATCTATCGTCGACGCTGCTGGAGCTATGGTTTCTAATACCGAAGATTTAGTAGACTTTGCACAAGCTTTGTTTGGCGGAGATTTACTCGAACCCACAACTCTAGACCAAATGCTTACATTCGTCGATGCATTCAACTCAAGGGCTTTCTCTGGATACGGGTTGGGCGTTGCCCGCTTAAACACGCCTGATGAATTGATTTACGGTCACAGCGGACTTACATTAGGGTATCGCGCAAATATGTGGTACGTTCCAGAAGATGACCTTGTCTATATCGATTTGCAAAACACACGCACGATTGATAACTTCATCGATCCCTTACTGACTACTTGGCGAGAGTATCAAGCAGATCAACCTTTGTTAAATGATGTGCGATCGCTACAGTTCGACACTCCTATTATTAGTACCAGTGAATCAGAGTTAGTTGGAGTACATTTTGATTCAGATCTCATAACCCTTGGTCAGCAAGAGCAATTCAACACTGAACCATCAAATTTATTAATGTCAAAAAACTTTTTCAATAAGCAATTCGATGATAGTACAAATCCTGTTCAAGTTTGTATGCCACAAATTATTTAAATTAAGTAAAAAGGAGTAATTTAAATCACACTTTTTTATCTTGAGTAATCGGTAGTTGAGGAATAGATATTCCTACTAATGACCAGTTACCAATTACCATGACCAGCCTTAGTGTAACATTTGTCTCACTCACTTACTCGAACGTATTTATCTATACAAACAGCATCAGAGTTTGAAACTTTAGCAGATTACTGTTTCCTAAGTAACAGTTTTAATAAATATACAAATATAGGACTTGCACCACCATAACTAAGATGATATAGTTTGGAGCAGTTAATTGAGAGTTATTCTCAACTTATTTTTTTAAGGGTGTGAAAAATCGTGAAAAATATTGCGAGCCGACTGATGTCTGCATCTCTATAGTTTGCACGCGAATCAATAGAACACTGTAAGCTGTAGTTCACAACCAGCCTAGCAGCGTTGTGCTACCTGCTAAGAAAAGTTTTGCTTTATAAATGGTTGCCTAGGCGAACCATTTAGATAGGATGTGTATGGCTGTTGCAACTAATTAGCAAACAGCCTCATGGAATTGTCCGTTCAAGACGGCTGTAAAGCCGAAAGTATTGAATCAACCATTTACATAACCTAGTACAGGCTATGCAGATAGTTCTAATGCTAGTGTGTGCGATCGCCAATCACCAATCAAGACATACAGGAAATACATGGCACCCAATATCTCTTTACAAACAATTACAGGCTCGTACGATGCCGATGACAATTTACTTGCTCCCGCGCTGGTAGATGGATTAGAGGATGGGGCTTCGGTTCTTAGTTTTGTTGTCAGTGCAGATGGAGAAATTCCAGACGAGGGTGTAGAGATTGTTATTAACAGCGATGTTGACATAACGGAGTATTTCCAGCGCTTGGGTAGAACCCCTTTTAGCCCTGGTGGAGAGGTATTAGAAGCTGTATACGATGACACAGGTAAAGCTACAGGGTTCAAATTCCGCCTAGATCAGCCTTATGCTGTAATTAACTTCTATATAGAAGATGACGGTAACACCGAAGGTGTGCGAGAAGCTACTTTCGCGTTGGAACCAGGAGACGGCTACACAGTCAACCAAAGAGCTAATTCTTCAACTGTCAGTGTTTACGACAGCTTGGATGATGTTCCTACCCCAACCGTTGTACCAGAAGTTGAATTTAACATTAGCAACCGTAGGCTGGTGGAATCGCAAGGCAATACAACAACTTTAAGTTTCAACTTGAGCGAACCACCTCCACCCGAAGGTGTTTTAGTTTATGTTGCTAGCCCACAGCGCGGCGCTTTAGGAGAATTTGACATCTTTCAAGCCGACGTTAGAGGTGGAGTCTTTCCAGCGCCCAACTTCCGCTCAACCGGATTTTATTTTAAAATTACCTCACAAAACGCTTCGATTACCGTGCCTGCATTTGCCGATGACGAAGTAGAAGGTATTGAAGGATTTAGTTTTGAATTGCAATCAGGTCCAGGTTACACCGTCGCAGCGGACAACGCGCCTATAAACCTGACAATCGCCGATACGCGCAATTCGCAGATTTCAGTTAGTCTTGCGACTGAACCAGAGTTGCTGATTGAAGCCGAAGGTACCGCCTCGATTCATACGTTTACCCTAAGTGCGCCTCCACCCACAGCCGGTGTTACGGTGAGTGTCGCAGCACCTGATTTAGGTGAGTTTGACTTAACTAGTATTTCAGTCGAAGGTGGTGAAATTGTCGATGTCCGCGATGATGGATTCGACCTCAAAATTACAAGTCAAACCGCAACGATTAGTTTACCTATTGCAGATGATGGAGTCATCGAGAAGTTAGAAACCGCAACATTCTCACTGCAACCTGGTCAAGGCTACATCATAAATCAGGAAGCCAATACAGGCACATTCCAGATCATTGACTCACCCGACCAAACACCGCCACCAAGCGCAATTTTAGAGCCAAACGACATTCTTTCTAAAGCAGTCGATACCAGATTAGGCTACAACTATACCGACGTTTCCTTCCGCAGTTCGCTCACCTACGATCGCAGCAACGTCTACGAAAATCCAGATGGTACTTTCACAGAGATTGACGCAGGTGAAGATGTTGATTTCTACAAAGTCGATCTCAAAGCTGGCGACAGGTTGATTGCTGACATTGACTCGAATCAGATTGATTTAAAAACACCGCTCATTCTTGATACAACGCTGCGCGTATTTGATGCCGAAGGCAATGAACTTGCCCTTGCTGATACCGTTCCAGCGCCTGGTGAAGAGTTTCAGTCAATCTGGGATGCTTATCTTGATTTCAAAGCTCCCACCGATGGTACATACTATATTGGTGTCAGCGCGTGGGAAAACTTCTACTACGACCCGAATGTACCTGGTAGTGGTAGTGGTTACTCTGAGGGAGATTTTGGTCCGCCTGGAGATTACGTTCTTAACCTTAAACTCAACGCAGATCCCACACCGATCGCAACGCCAATTCCTCCTAGCCTTGGTGAAGGTCCGACTGTCACCTTACAAACAATTGCGGGAGCCTTCAACGAAGACTTTGAAGCCGAAGACTACAGTGTTATTTCGCCTAATTTAGTAGAAAACGTTGATGATGGCGGTTCGGTACTAACGCTATCATTGCAAGCCGAAGGGGAAATTCCTGAAGGTGGACTGGAAGTTTACATCAATAGCGATATTGACATCAATGAATGGTTTGCTACCAACAGTTTTTATGGCAACAACAATGCTCTAGGAGTCTTTAGCCCTGGTGGTGAAGTTTTAGGACCAATCTATGACGAAACGGGTACAGCGACGGGAATCAAGTTCCGCATGGATGAACGCTACGCGCTCCTTACTTTACCAATACGTCGCGATGACGAAACCGAAGCGCCGCAACAAGGCTCGTTTTTCCTAGAAGCCGCCGAAGGTTATGTCCTAGGTGAAGAAGTAAGTCCTTCTAGCGTTACGCTTTACGACACTCTAGAGCAGGTTCCAGAACCCAGAGTGACTCCCGAAGTCAGCTTTAGAATCAGTAATACCGAGCTAGTTGAATCAGAAGGGACTCGCACAACGCTGACGTTCAATTTGAGCGAACCACCTCCAGCAGATGGTGTTCTCGTTTATGTTAAAGGCGATGCCAGGGGTGCAGTTGGTGAATTTGATATTTTTGCTGCTGAGGTGTTTGGCGGTGCGTTCCCGCCCGCGCCAAACGCCGATAGTAGTGGATTCTACTTCAAGATCACTGACCAAACAGCTAGAATTACGCTGCCTGTGTTTGCAGATGATGTTGTTGAAGGAATCGAAAGCTACAGCTTTGCGGTCGAATCAGGTCCAGGGTATACGGTGAATGCTAACGCGAGTTCTGAAAGTTTAACGATCGCCGACAACCGCGATTCACTCCTTCAAGTAAGCCTCAGCAGCGAACCTGAATATTTGATCGAATCTGAAGCAACGGTTTCGGTACACACATTTAACTTGAGTACAACACTACCCGATGAAGGCGTCACGGTATTCGTTAACGCGCCTGACCTCGATGAATTTAACTTAGACGAGATTGAGGTAACAGGTGGCAATATCACTGAAGTCACGGATGCAGGTTTTTCTTTCAATATTACCGATCGCGAAGCTGTTATTAGTTTACCTATAGCCGCTGACGGCGAAAATGAAGGGGCGGAAGAAGTCAGTTTTACTTTAGCAGCAGGCGACGATTACCAAATTGACCCCGAAGCTGACACCGCTAGCTTCACAATCGTAGATAATCCTCGACAAGCACCGCCAACGCAAACTGAAAGCGAAGCGAACGATACGCCTACATACAACGATACGATTGATACAGCCAATGCGCTGGAATTGAGTGCAGATAGCACTTATGCATCAATTAGTGGCGCGATCGCATACTATTACGGTCGTAACGGTGTCGATGCTTCTGATGATGTTGACGCATCCGAAGATGTCGATATGTACTCGTTCAGCCTTAACGCCGGAGATACCGTAAAGATTGACATTGATTCAATTGAGTACACAATTCCTGGTCTCGAACGCGCTCAAAGAGCAGACACTGAGTTACGCATCTTCGACGCTGACGGCACACAATTAGCATACAACGCTGAAGCGCCAGCACCTGGAGAAGTATTTGTTTCCGGACGCGACCCCTACTTAGAATTTACTGCTCCCGAAAGCGGCACGTACTATTTAGGAGTTGCGCAGTTGGGTAACACCAGTTATGACCCATTCACCGCAGGCAGTGGCAGCGGTCGCATCTTCCCGAATTCGGGTATCAATGTTGGCGAGTACGAACTAGCAATTGATCTAACCCCTGCGATTGGATAGCTATTTCAATATGCGAGGCAAACGCCGTTAATAACACGTTTGCCTTCGTAATAGTTTTGAAGATTGATGTTCACCTACATTCACCTATACAACATACTTGTGAAACTATGGCAATCAGCATCACAGCTAGTCCTACAACTCTTATAGAAGAAGAAGGGACGATAGTCACTTACACAATTAGTTCGAGTGAACCAGTTCCCCCAGAAGGTTTGGTAATTGCGATCGATAGCCCCGTGGAAAACGCGCTGGGTCAGTTTGATGTATTTGCAACTCAATATAGCAATCTGCGCTTAGTTAGTGTAAATGATGACACAAGTGGATTTTCGGTACGACTGACCGCACAAACCGGAACGTTAAGTTTACCTGTGTACGATGATGATGTTGCTGATAGTCCTCAGACGATAACGTTTACGGTACAACCAGGCGAAGGGTATACCATTGACCCAAATGCAAGTTCAGCGACTGTCACTATTCAAGACGCAGAAAGTACACCTACGCCAACGCCTACACCCGAACCTACACCAACTCCAACTCCCACGCCTGAACCTACGCCAACGCCTACACCCGAACCAACTCCAACTCCAACTCCCACACCAACCCCAACTAATACGGCTCCGGTTGTCATTAATGATAGCTACAACATACAAGCAGGTGAAGAGTTAACCGTAGATCTACAAGCAGGAGTTTTGGCAAATGATACGGACACCGATGGTGATACTTTAACAGCTACGGTTGTAGAAACTACAGAAAATGGCACATTAACGCTTAATGCTGATGGGTCATTTACTTATACTGCTGCTAGTGGGTTTGTGGGAACCGATACCTTTACCTATGTAGCGAACGATGGTTCAGTAAATTCTGAGCCAGCAACGGTGTCAATTACAGTTGAAGCAGCACCTACGCCAACACCTGAACCAACTCCAACTCCAACACCCGAACCAACTCCAACTCCAACACCTGAACCAACTCCAACTCCAACACCTGAACCAACTCCAACTCCAACGCCCGAACCAACTCCAACTCCAACTCCAACGCCCGAACCAACTCCAACTCCAACGCCATCTGATGAGCTTACAGTTTCCTTTAACACGATCGCGGGTGCATTTGATAGCGAAGATAACTTAGTTGCTCCTGCCATTGTTCAGTCGCTAGAAGATGGAACTTCGTTGCTTACCTTTGTTTTCTCTGTAGCAGGTGAAATTCCAGAAGATGGCGTAGTTATCACGCTCAACAGCGATATTGCCTTCAGAGACAACTTTGCAAATCTGGGTGTAGAACCGTTTAGTCCTGGAGGTGAATTCGTCGGGGCAGTCTTTAACGAAGCAGGCGAAGCGACTGGCTTTAAGTTTAGAATTCTGCAACCGAATGCCCTGATCAACTTAGCAGTGAAAGATGACGGTAGTAAAGATGCTCCTTTTGATGCCACTTTCACATTAGAAGCAGGTGAAGACTACAACGTTAGCAACGATGCAAGTACTTCTACTGTTACCTTCTACAATACAATCGACCAAGTACCTGCGGCAACGGTAATGCCGACAGTCAGCCTCAGTGTTGATAACAACAGACTCAACGAAGCAACTGGCAATACCACTACACTCACCTTTACCTTAAGCGAACCTCCACCAGAAGATGGTTTGCTAGTTTACGTCAAGAGCGACAGTGAAGATAGTAACGACGTAGGAGAGTTCGACATTTACAATGCCGAGATAACAGGTGGCGTGTATCCTACTCCGAACTTTGCGGCTAACGGCTTCTTCTTTAAGATTACTGAGCAAACAGCAACAATCACTTTACCAGCGTTTGCTGACGACGAATTAGAGGGAATCGAAGAGTTTAACTTTGCATTACAAGAAGCAGCAGGCTATAACATTGCGGAAGATGCAGGTTCAATTACGCTCAACGTCGTTGATAATGCTGATTCGCAAATTCAGGTAAGCTTGGAGACTGAGCCAGCGGTACTGATCGAGTCAAGAAACACGGTATCAGTTCATAAGTTTAGCCTAAGTGCGACACCACCCGAAGAAGGACTAACGGTTGCTGTAGCAGCACCGCAATTATCGGAATTTGACTTAGCAAATATTGCGATTACTGGTGGTGAAATTGTCCGCGTCACCGATACGGGCTTTGACTTCAAAATTACTGGTAGGGAAGCAACGATTGAGTTACCAGTTGCCAATGATGGTGAAAACGAAGGACTAGAAGAAGCATCGTTTACACTGCAAGATGCTCCTGGTTATCAGCTAAATCCCGATGCAAATTTGGGAACATTTCAGATTGTCGATCGACCAAGACAAGCACCGCCAGGCGAGGTTACGGAGCCAAACGACACGCTGGAAACCGCTTTTAATACGCGCTTGAATCAGTTTAACTCGGAGTTATCGTTTACCAGTACACTCGACTTTGAGTTTGATAACTCTTACGAAAAAGCAGATGGTAGCGTTACGTATGTTGACGCGAGTGAAGATGTTGACCTTTACAAAGTTAACCTCAAAGCTGGCGACACAATCAAAATTAATACTGACTCGAATCAGTTTGAAGACGGCAGAAAAGTTGATACTTGGTTGCGCGTCTTTGATGCTACTGGTGGGGAGTTAGCCACCAATGACGACGGTGCTGCACCTAATGAGATCTTTAATTCCAGGTTCGAGTCTTATATCGAGTTCACGGCACCCAGCGACGGAACTTATTACGTTGGTGTTAGCCTTTATGGCAACGGCGAGTACGATCCTACCAAACCAGCCTCTGGTACAGGCAATTCCGATCCTGACCCAGATGGATATGGATCTGGGGAATACACGCTTAACCTCAGCCTGAACAATCCAGATGCATTTATTCCAGATCCGACAAGGATTCCGCGTGGTACGGGTGAAGGTCCCGCAGTCTCTTTAGTGACCATCGCCGGAACTTATAACAATGACTTCGACAATCTCGATTTTGGCATTGCTGCACCAGCGATCGTTTTAACTCCACCCGAAGGTGCTGGTACTGCGCTCAGCTTTGCACTGTCAGCCGATGGTGAGATTCCCGAAGGCGGAGTTGAAGTTTATGTCAAGAGTGACATTGTTCTCACCGATTACTTTGGCAGTGTTGGTGACGAAGGCTACACAGTTCCTTATGGTGGCAACCTCAACAACAAGCCATTTAGCCGAGGTGGTGAATTCCTCGATGCGGTTTACAACGCTCAAGGCGAAGCAGTTGGGTTCAAGTTCTTACTCCAAGAAGAATTTGCGACAATCACGCTCAACCCCACAACCAGTGAAGAAGCTCAAACCGATGGACCCGAAACAGCAACTTTCTCGCTAGAAGAAAGTGCCGGTTACACTGTTTCGCCATTAAATTCTTCTACTGTGACGTTCTACGATACCGTAGACCAAGTTCCTGCACCAACGGTTACACCCGAAGTCAGCTTGGAAGTCGATACGACAGAACTCATTGAGTCTGAAGAAACTGCCTTTACTATTACCTTATCGCTGTCGGAACCTCCGCCACCCGAAGGAGTACAAGTCTACGTTAGCGGTGGTGCGCAAGATTTCTTGAATGAACTTGCGATCTTCAATGCTGATATTACCGGTGGCGTGGCAACAGCTGACGGTGCAGTCAGTGGTTTTTACTTCCAAATGCTGGAACAAACGGCAACGATTACCGTACCAGTGTTCAACAGCACCGATATCACCGAAGGTATCGAACAGTTTAACTTATCGGTAGTACCAGGTGCGGGTTACACGGTCAACGAAAATCAAAGTTCGGCAACGCTGACGATTAAGGATAATCCAGAGTCGCAAATTCAAGTCGGCTTAACCGCAGAACCCGAAGTTTTGATCGAAAGCGAGGGCACAACCGCGACTTTCAACTTCAACCTCAGCGCCCCACCACCCGAAGAAGGAATCACCGTAACGTTGACCTCTGACGACTTGGGTGACTTTATTCAAGGCGGAGGCGGGCAGCTATCAAGCCTCAGCTTTAACATCACTGAGCAAAATGCAAGTATTGAACTACCTGTGCTCAATGATGGCATCGATGAAGGCTTGGAAGAAGTTACTTTTACGCTAGAAGCTGGCAATGGTTATCAACTCAACCCCGAAGCTAGCAGTGTGACCTTTAGCATTGCAGATAATCCGAGCTTGGCTCCTACCTCAACCGAGGAGCAAAATGATACAATCGACACTGCGATCGCTACTGGTTTATCCGCCGCCAATTCTACTGTCAGCTTCGATGGTGAAATCGCCCAATATTTTGCCGAAGATGCTGAGGGTAATGAACTCACGGTAGATGCGACGGAAGATGTCGATTTCTACTCGTTTACGCTTGGTGCGGGCGAAACACTTGTACTTGATGTTGATGCGGTATCGCTCGATTCGCTGCTTGCCTACTCGCAATTACGTGTGTTTGATGCGGAAGGTACTGAGCTTGCGAAGACCGACTTTGATGACTTCCAAGCCGCGCCCGACGAAGTGTTCTCGTCGTTTAACGATCCTTACCTTGAGTTTACCGCAGCCGACGCAGGCACGTACTATGTCGGTATTAGTCAAATCGGTAACGACTCCTACGACCCATTCACAGCAGGTAGTGGTTCAGGTTGGGTGTTCCCCGACTTCGGAATCGAAACCGGTGAGTATACCTTGAACGCAAGGCTAGCCTAAGATTTGGGAAGTGCGATCGCGGTTATTCTTGAAGTGCGATCGCGGTTATTCTTAAGATTGCAACTTTTCTAACACAACTTCAAATTGTTCAAATAATTACACTGAAGCGGCAATTTATAAGTTGCCGCTTTATTTATGCAATACCAACCTCGTTAGAGAACCTCTTATTTTCGTTGAAAAAGTTGAAAAAATTGCTTTCGTGTTCAATCCTCCTAAATTCTTCATGATAAGAATTAGTCCCCTAAATCCACGCCACTTGCTTCCGGACGCGGAAACTCCGCGCCGCAGTGGCTCCCCACAAGTGGGCAGGGTTGTTTCAAAGTGAGAGGAAAAAAATTAGACTATCTTTAGTCAGTACGCTCTTTGCCTCAAAGATGAACCTAATTGAACACCTTCAACAAGTACCAGAGTTTTGTGCATGGACGCATCGTGCAATGGCACGTCTCAGTGCTTGAGCAGTTGGAAGCCTTTGCCGATGAGTGGACAAAACTCAAGCGGTGTATCTGCGTGGAACGCCAGGGCATACGAGCAGGACAAGCGTTTAAGAGCGCCAGTATTACATCAGCAGTGTCGTGACCACGGCTGAGCAGTTTCATGCCATCATTCGTGGACATGGGAGCATCGAGAACCGCTCTCTGGGTTTCACCTCAATTGCCACTGCAAAGCGGAAACTGGCAAATCAGTTAAAGAGGATTTTCCCTCTCTTACAATTAAACAGCCCTGCCTTTCCAAGGGTAGGGAACAATCGATGCCAACTTCCCTCATTTATAAGGGAGAATTGAGGAGGGTAAAATAACGATTATTGCTATTCATACTTACAGTTGCAATCGTCTCAGCCTGTAGCGGAACAGCGATCAACCATACCGATATACTAACTTCTGCACCACCCTCAAACCCTTGTCGAGTTGTGGAACACGCAATGGGAGAAACCTGTGTTCCTAATAACCCTCAACGGGTTGTCACCCTTATGCAGTATATTCTTAGTCATACACTGAATCTTGATGTTAAGCCCATTGGTAGTAATGCTTGTTCAATTGAGCAGTCGAGTGCAAACTATCCAGACGTTCAAAGCTATCCGGAGAATAACACGGAAGGGATCGTGTTATTAGGTATAGGCGAATCTCCAAACTTGGAAAGAATTTTGTAACTGAAGCCTGATTTAATTTTAACTACAGAATATAATGAAGAGATTTATCCCCTACTTTCTCAAATTGTTCACGTAGTAGCTCAGTTTAAAGACGTAGTATTGAATTGGAAAGAAGGTTTCACTTTTATTGCTGAAGTATTAGGAAAAAAAGAAAAAGCAACACAAGCTTTAAATCATTATTACCAACGAATTGAAGAATTAAAATATCACTAGGCGATCGCTATCACAATCAAACAATTTCTGTTACTGGAAGGGCTAGAGGTGAGAGTTTTAACCTAACTGTTTTTACCAAAGCTACATTTCCAGGTTTTATTCTTAGTGATTTGGGTTTGCAACGCCCAAAAGCGCAAAACGTTGTCACACGCCGTGGGGCAATTTATAGTATTTCTGAGGAAAGGTTTGAGCAAGTAGACGATGATGTTTTATTCTTAGCTTTTGGTAAAGAAGGTAAAGCAATTTTTGAAAGCTTAAAACAAAGACCTTTATGGAAAAGCTCAAAGCTGTTCAGCAAGAGCAAGTTTACCTCGTTGAGGGTTACACATGGACTAGATCAAATTTATTTGCAGCTGATGCTGTAATTGACGATCTCTACTATTACCTCGCCAACACGCTCTAACAGGAGTGAGGGAAGAAGGTGATTGGACTTTGTATAGAGTAAGCGATTATACTTTGCATACGCTACACAATCGCATCTTCATCTTTCTTCTGCAATCAAATTGGTGAAGTGATAGAAGAATTAGTTAACAGCGATCGCACATTACACGCGCTACACAAATATACTTTGTACGGGCTAACGCAATTGTGCGTGAAGCAATTCTCCTTGTCTCTCTTTCTACCTCATCTGTACTTCTGTGTATTAAAATATCAAGCAAATTTTGAATTTTCATTTCTAATCAGTCCTTGTTGCACAGAATGTGCTTATCGGACAAATTTGAGACTTTCTAAGTGATGGACAAAACGATCTGTAAAGATGCTCAATACAGTGCGATCGCGTACTTTAATATTTGCACTAATTGACATTCCTGATTGCAATGGAATTTCGCGTCCGCGAACTTGCAAAAATTCCTGATTCATGCGAACTTTTGCAGGAAAGGTGTAGTAAGGTCGAATTTCATCAGGAGGTAAAGCATCCGAACCAACAGAAATTAATTCTCCCTTAATATCGCCAAATTCGCTGAAAGGAAACGAGTCTATCCGCACATCGACGGGCATTCCTTCTTCAACAAAACCAATATCTCGATTCGTAATCGATACCTCAGCTACCAAGGTGTTACTCGGAACAATTTTTAATAAAGGTTCAGCGGAGTTAGTAACAAAACCAGGCGCTGTTACTTGCAAATCGAATACAGTACCCTCCACTGGAGCGCGTAATTGCTGATATTGCAGTGTCACTTGTGCTTGACTGAGTTGGTTTTCGATTTCGGCAATTTGTTTTTCGTTTTCGACGATCGCTTTATTGAGTTGCGTGTCAATTTCGGCGATTTTTTGGTCATTCGCTGCCATTTTTGTCAAAACATCCTGCTGCGAAAGCGCCTGCGTATTTTCAAGTTTCTCGCGTGCTTGGTTAATTGCTAATTGCAAGCGCGATCGCTCTTTCGTTAACTGTTCAACTTCTGATTGTCCGCTACGCACTTTCTGCCGCTGTTCTAAATACTGCACGCGCGACAATGCGCCTTCTCGCGCAACTGCCTCGATATCTTGCAAAATCTGCTCGTTGACAACCACGATATCTTTTGCGCCTGCAAGTTCAACTTCGGTTCGTGCAAGTTGCTGTTGCAGTTGTTCGATTTCTAGCTGTGCAGCTGCTTCGCGCGAAGCCGCTTCACTCAATGCAGATTTTAGCCGCAGTTGTTCGTCAGGATTTAAGTTAGGATCAGCAGCACCGTCGAGTTGTAAACGATAAAGACGGTTTTCCGCAACCAATGTTGAGCGACTCTTTGTCAAGTCAGCGATTTCTGGAGATACATTAACCGTTGTGGGAATTGCGGCAACTCCCCGCAAGACAGAGCGATAAAACTGATTTTCTTGGCTCAATGCTGCTTTAACTTTTTGCAGTGCGGTAGTTTGAGCTTGCGCAGTTCGCGAATCGAGGACTAGAAGTAAATCGCCTTGTTTCACGCGTTGCCCGTCTTCGATATGAATCTCCTTAACAACGCCATTCAACGGGGCTTTGACTTCCTTAATACTTCCTTGCGGCGCGAGTTTACCAGTTGCCATCACTGATTCATCAACTTTAGCAACACAAGCCCAAATGAAACCGAAGGTTGTCACTCCCGCGATTGTCCAGATAATTGCCCGCGAGAGAAACGGCGATCGCCGTAACACAACAGGTTGATCAAAGGGAGTTTTAGGTGGAGTAACAGCTTTACCGTTACCATTTTGATTGTTCGGTCTGAGGTCGAGCATAGTGTGAATGGAAAGTAGGTAATGGGTAATGGAGAATAGGTAATGGGTAATTGTTGATAGTATTCTTGGTCAATTACCAGTTACCAACTTCAGTTATTCCAGATGTGATGCTTGCTGTTGATACAAGCAATAGTATCTACCTCGAAGCTGCATGAGTTCTTCGTGGGTTCCTTGTTCAGCAACAATGCCTTGATCCATAACAACAATGCGATCGGCATTGCGAATTGTATTTAGACGGTGAGTAATAAAGAAAACTGTGCGACCTTTAAAAGCTTCGGCGAGATTCAAACAGACTTGGCGTTCGGAATCGTAGTCTAGCGCGCTTGTTGCTTCGTCTAGAATTAACAGCCTTGGATTTTGCAAGATTGTTCGTGCTAAGGCAATCCGCTGACGTTGTCCGCCTGATAACGAAGCGCCGCGTTCGCTCAAGAAGGTATTATAACCACTTGGTAGACTCATGATAAAGTCGTGGGCAACTGCGATGCGAGCCGCTGCGATCATTTCTTCTTCGGTGGCGTCTGGGTTATTGAGCGTAATGTTTTCTTGGACGGTTCCTTCAAAGAGTAACGTGTCTTGCGGCACAATTCCGATTTGTTGGCGTAGCGAATAAAGTTCGACTTTGTGGATATCGTAGTTATCGATGAGTATGCGACCGGATTCGGGGTCGTACAAGCGCGATAACAGTTTCATCAAGGTACTTTTACCCGATCCACTTTGCCCGACAATGCCAATGAATGAACCTTGAGAAAATTCTAAATTGACATTATTTAACTGTAATGGACCGTTAGGAGCGAATCGAAATGAAAGATTTTCGTACTTAACTTTTCCTTCGATTCTGGGTAAAGAAATTTTACCGCGATCGCTGCTGTCAGCTTCGACGGGTGTATCGACGATATCGCTCAATCGCTCTAGGGACAACGCAGTTTGTTGGAAGTTTTGCCACAGTTGCGTTAAGCGTAATAAAGGACTCGTCACGTAGCCTGCGATAATCCGAAACGCGATTAATTGTCCTAAAGTTAATTCTCCTTGCAGAACAAGATAAGCTCCAACCCATAGCACTAACAAGCTTGACAAATGGTTCAAGAATGTGCTAGTAGAAGTCGCTGTTGTATAAGTGAAAACAGTCTTGAAGCTAGAACTAATGTAGCGCGAATAGCGTTCTTGCCATTTCCAGCGCGATCGCAACTCTAGATTTTGCGCCTTCACCGTCTGGATACCTGATAGCACTTCTACCAAATGTGATTGCGCCGCAGCGTTGAGTTCGGCTTTTTCGCGGAGTTGTCGCCGGACAATTGGTGAAACAAACGCAGTTAAACCAATAAATAGCGGTAGCGTTACCAGCGCGACAAGCGTCAATAACCAGCTATAAATTAGCATGACGACAATATAGATTACCGAAAAAACAGCATCTAACACTACCGTCAAAGCTGTACCCGTTAAAAATTGCCGAATATTTTCGAGTTCATTAACGCGAGTTGCAAGTTCACCCACTGGTCGCCGTTCAAAATAGCGTAACGGCAATCGTAATAAATGATCGATAATTTCTGAACCCAACGCTAAATCAATGCGGTTAGTAGTGTCAGCGAATAAATAAGTTCGCAGGCTGATTAATATTGCTTCAAAAACCGCAATCACAATCAGGAAAACGCCTAAGACTTGCAACGTGTCAGGGCTATTTTGCAGGATAACCTTATCAATAATGACTTGGGTTGTTAAAGGGTTAACCAGCGCAAACAGTTGAGCAAAGAATGAGGCAATAAACACCTCGACTAACACGCGGCGGTATTTAAACAACGACGGCAAAAACCACGATAAACCAAACTTGCGTTGTGGTGTTTGGGGAGTGGTTTGCAACATCAAAACCGGCAATTTACGCTGTTGTGTTTGTGCATCGGGTTGGATACCCGCAAACAATTCGGCGGGGCGCTGACGCAAAATTCCAACCTCAGGAACACCCATTACCACAGTTTTAGCGCTGATTGAGTAAATCAAAGCGAAGCTATCGCGCCATTGAATCATTGCTGGAACTTGCAAGCGGGCGATCGCTTTTTCTGGTATTTCTATTAACTGGGCTTGTATTCCCAACATCTCAGTCACACCACCGCATTGCAGCAGCGATAATGCCCCTACCCGCTGCTTTTGATTCGTCAATACTCGCCGCACAACATCTTTACGAAACGGCATTCCCCAATATTGTGCCAGCATCTCAAAACACGCCAACGCACCATTAATATCACCTTTTCCCTTGACATAAGGATATTTGATCCGTTTTTCCGACGCAGAGGAATCCCATTCAGGAATTTCGCGAGGTGCATAGGCAATAGAATGAACCGCAGTTGCACTTAGTGCTTCAGATGTTTGTTCGACTTCTGAATCAGATGCTAACAACGTTTTAGGCAAGCCTACGAGTCGTAAAGTTGTCGGTTTTGCAATAATTTGTTGGTCGTAAACGTAACCTACAGGAAGTTCTAGCGAGTTTTGATTGCTGACTAACCATAAGAGGTTGTTATCTAATTGTTGATTCTGGTTTCCTCTAGACTTGCGGGGATTCAAGTCTAAAGATGTTACCACGACCTGCGGAAAAACTTTTGTGACTAGCTGGGTTAAACTTCCTACACTCTGTTGTTGTAATAGTGTGGGATTAGCCGCTTGCTGTAGCCAAGCCGCGAGAACTTCAAACGTCTCAATCAGTGTTGGAGTCGTCTTAAACCAGTCATTTAGCGCCGGTTCTGATGCAATTAAGTCTAAAAAAGTATCCGATGGAATGTTCAAACACGTACATTCTGTTGAAGCGATCGCGGTTTCACACGCAATTCCTCGGAGTAACCCAGCCACTCCAATTATCGCGCCTGACGACAACCGTGAAATTGTTGTCATTGTTTGAATATTTGGATCAAAGCCAAGTAATCGTACTTGTCCCTGACACAGTACACTAACCTGGGCGGGCATTTTCTCCCGTACTGCGATCGCCTGTCCTACACGATAGCGGTATATCTGTGCTTGACGAGTTAGCTGTTCTAAACTCGTTGATGATAGCCGGTCAAACGGAGGAATTTGGGCAATGACAGTATCAAAATTTGCAATAGTGTCAATCATTATCTACCAAACCAGATTGTTAAGAAGAGCGAGGGGCAAGAGGGGTAAGGCACTGCCTTACCCGTGTTGAATGAAGGGCGAAGGAGTTAATTAAAGCAAGATTGACCGCCGTATGGAGTTTTGCAGGCATAGTATCCACGTTGTTTTCTACTGCATAGTGCGATTTGAGAGCTTGTATCACTTAATCGATGTGCGTTCAGGTTTAAAGATTATTTGTCACTCCTAATCGGCAAAATTTCTTAGCTATATAGTCTTACAGGGCTGATTATTAGTAGAGGCAGCAAAACGATAGGTTAGGACGTTTCAAAATCTCAACATCAGCATAATCTTGAAATTATCAACGCCTTGTGAAAGAATTAACACAACCTTGGCTACAGCATTACTGCAAAAGATTACTAATAAATCTACCATGTACTACTCCACATAAACGGCATCATTATTAAGAATTTTATGCAATTGCAAAAGAAACACTTAACTGCACTCAATCAAAGGATAAGTGATTTAAATTAAATGACCACAATCCTCTCAAATACCCGCGTTTTGCAGGTAGGTGACACGTATTTCACCACCAACGAGTTAACTTCACTGATAGTGAGGTATCAAATGCTACCTCAACTTGTCAGAGAGATATTGATAGACAAGGCGATCGCACCGATTGAATGTTCGCCAGAAGAGCATCAACAGGCAATTCAAAGATTTTATGTCAGCAATCAACTTACCAGCGAGCCGCAGCATAAAATTTGGTTAAGCGATCGCGGTATGACCATTGAACACTTAGAAGCATTGGTCTTACGTCAACTTAAACTCAATAAATTTAAACAAAATTGGGCAGCCAAAGTTGATTCGTACTTTCTCAAACGCAAAGCCCAACTCGATCGAATTAGCTTCTCACTACTTCAGACACAAAATGCTGAACTTGCCCAAGAACTATACTATCGAATTCGCGACGATGGACAATCATTTGAAGAGATTGTGCAGCAGTATCCAGACATTCAATTCCAAGTTATCAGCCGTGTAGAAATTGAAAAACATTCATTTATCGCACCAATTTTAAAAAAATACCAAATCCACCAACCTTGTGCGCCAATTTTAGTCAATAACTACTTCACAATTGTACGAGTAGATCAAATATTTCCAGCCCAACTTGATGAAGCAATGCGCCAACGATTAATTGATGAACTATTCAACAAATGGTTGCAAGAACAACTAGCAAATACAGTTATTAAGATGAAAAGATAAAATTGAGGATTGGAAATTGGTAATAGGTAATTGGTCATTGCTTCATCGACAAAAACATTATCAACGATTCTCCTTGTCTCCCTACTACCTTGTCCCTGCGTCCTCTGTCAGTGGTTCATTCAAGTTCCAAAATCCCCAAGTTTTAAATAATGCGTTGGTTTAAGTGGCAAGTTTGGCAGCGGTTTTGGAAAGTAGCTTGCCTCTATTGGATAGGAAGTGAAAGAAACGGTGCGATCGCTCTTCTCATATTATTAACATTACTGTCAGCGGGTACCAGCGGGATCGTTGTCCTAGAAACATTACAACGCGGAGAAGTTGTTTCAGCACTAGTATCAGGCAATCTTGATCGATTTTGGCAAGCGCTAATCTTATTTTTAATAACAGTGATAGTAACAGTACCTAGTTTGGCACTCAAAAGCTACATTCAGGCAAAACTAGCCCTGTACTGGCGAAGGTGGTTAACTTACCGTTTTTTAAATCAATATTTTGCCTATCAAAATTTCTATCATCTGATTTATTTTCCAGCAATTGATAACCCAGATCAACGCCTGAGCGAAGACATTAATAATTTTACCCAACAATCACTCGTATTTTTCCTTATAATTGTAGACTCTAGTTTACAAACCGTTGGATTCGCAGGGATATTGTGGTCAATTTCACCCCTACTTATGGTGATTTTAATTAGCTATGGCTTAATAGGAACAGTATTCACTAGTGTTGTATTTGCCAGAGTATTAGTTCCACTTAATTTTGAACAACTCAAACGCGAAGCCGATTTTCGTTATGGTTTGTTGCGGATACGAGAAAATGCAGAAGCGATCGCATTTTATCACGGTGAAACGCAAGAGCAAAACCATCTTCAGCAGCGTTTTCGGGCAGTATTTCTAAATTTTAATCATTTGATTCGCGCGCAGTTTGGGTTAATGGTATTTCAAAATGGTTATCAGTATCTTACATTTTTATTACCATTCGCTCTTCTAGCACCACGCATCTTTACTGGCGAATTAGAAGTCGGTAGTGTCACGCAATCACAAGTAGCTTTTGAGCGACTAGGAGCAATTTTTGGAATTATTATTATGCAATTCGATAAACTTAGTGCTTTTGCCGCAGGAATCAAACGTTTATCTGAATTGAAAGCAACAATGACTCAGATCGAGCATCAAAACACCACAACCTCAATCGAGACAACAATCAGCACAGACATCACAATCAAGCATCTTACATTAATCACTCCAGACACCAATAAACTACTATTACATAACCTTTCGCTGACAGTAGCACCAGGAGAATCATTACTTATTGTCGGTGCGAGTGGAGTAGGTAAAACATCGCTTTTACGGGCGATCGCAGGTCTATGGCAGTACGGAAGCGGGACTATTGCCCGACCTCCACGTTCAGACTTATTATTCTTGCCACAGCGTCCCTATTTGCTGGCTGGTTCACTTCGCCAACAGCTACTTTACCCGCACATTACCGCAGAAATTTCAGACTCGCAATTAATCCAAGTTCTCCACCTAGTAAACTTACCCAACCTTGCCCATCAAGATCTTGATACAGTTTTAGACTGGTCCAGCATTTTATCAGGAGGCGAACAACAACGCCTAGCTTTCGCCCGATTAATGTTAATCCAACCCAAATATGCTTTATTAGACGAAGCGACAAGTGCTTTAGACGCAGAAAATGAGGAACGCATCTATCAAATCATCCGCAAAGCTTCCTTCTCCGTAATCAGCGTCGGACACCGTCCCAGTTTAATATCATATCATCAGCAAGTTCTACAACTCACAAATGAAAGCTGGAAACTAATACCCGCAAAAGACTATTTTGAGGAAATAATAGGACAAGGAGACAAGGAGAATTACTGATAATATTCTTACTAATGAATCAATAACCAATTACCAATTAGTGGCTCTGTAGTTCTTTACATATAAAATCCTCCTATACCCATGAAACTAAATTGGGAGATAGTTAAGCAATTTTGGGTCATTACTAAACCTTACTGGACATCATCAGAAAGGTGGAAAGCGATCGCACTTTTATTGTTACTATTTTTACTCTCAATCATTAGCGTTGGCATATTAGTTATAGTCAGCATTCTTTTAGGAGAAATAACAAATACTCTAGCAGCCAGAGATGCACAAAGCTTCACCCAAGTTATTACAATCTTCATCGTAACTTTTATTCTCGGAGTCCCATTACTTTCCAGCAGAACTTTCGTTCAAGGGAAATTAAGTATCTATTGGCGACGCTGGTTGACTGACTATTTTTTATCACGCTATTTTGCTCAGCGGACGTATTACCACTTACAATCGCATTCCGAAATTGACAATCCCGATCAACGTATCAGTGAAGATTTAAACATTTTCACACAACAAGCGTTGAACTTTTGGGTAATTTTCGTCGAATCTCTCATGCAGTTAGTTGGTTTTGCTGGCGCATTGTGGGCAATATCACCCACTTTAATGGGCGTGTTAGTTCTTTATGCTTTCATTGGCAATATCCTAGTCATTACACTATTCGGTGGCGTTTTAGTAGGAATTAACTACGAACAACTCAAGCGCGAAGCCAATTTTCGGTTTGGGCTAGCACAAATTCGAGACAATGCGGAAATGATTGCGTTTTACGATGGACAACATACCGAATCGCAACAGATGCAACATCGGTTACTCGCCGCGTTGCGCAACCTCGATCGCCTCATTCGTTGGCAGTTTAGCTTAAATTTGTTTCAAAACGGCTATCAATATTTGACGTTTTTATTGCCGTTGTTCATCTTAGCACCATCAATATTAGCAGGAGAACAGAAAGTTGGTGCTTTCGACCAAGCTGTTGTTGCTTTTCGTAGTGTTTTAATTTCCTTAGCGATAGTCATTAGCCAGTTTGAGAAATTGAGTTTATTTGCTAGCAGCGTGACGCGCTTGTATGGTTTTCTGCAACAAACACAAACGCATCAAATTCTAGAAAGGAATGCTATCACCTTTACACAAGCCAGCGCGATCGCACTACATGATTTAACTTTATGCACGCCGTCGCAAAAGACTTTGATTCGCGAATTATCTTTAACCGTCAATCCAGGACAATCGTTACTCATTACAGGCGTCAGTGGTGTTGGCAAAACATCACTCTTACGCGCGATCGCTGGATTGTGGCATTATGGTAGCGGACACATTACCCGCCCTGCTCAACAACATCTGTTGTTTTTACCCCAGCGCCCATACATGATTTTGGGTTCTTTGCGTCAGCAATTGTTATACCCTAATTCATCATTTGATACGACCGAGCGTCACTTGATAGAAACCCTGCACCAAGTTAATTTAGCGCATTTAATCACAGATTATAACTTAGATGCGATCGCCGATTGGTCGCGAGTTCTTTCTTTAGGAGAACAACAACGATTAGCGTTTGCTCGTCTTTTTATTACTTGTCCTAGCTACGCGATTTTAGATGAATCTACCAGCGCCCTTGATGAGTATAATGAAGCTTTACTTTATCAACAATTACAAGCAACTTCAATTACATATATTAGTGTAGGACATCGTTCTTCCTTGAGACGTTACCATCAACAACTTTTGCACTTACAGCCTATTGCAAGTTTATGAGGTACAGTAAGAGGAGTACACAAATGAAGTCTAATGAAACCGTACTCGCTCGACTTGCGAGAAAAAATAGTTAAGGCATACGCACAAGGTGACACCTCAATCAGAAAAGTTGCGGCTCGATTTGGAGTAGCCAAAAGTTTTGTGCAAAAACTGATAGCCATGAAGAAAACTCAAGGTCATGTCCAACCGAAAAAACAGGGAGGAGCAATCAAGGGAAAGTTGGATGGTTATAAGGCGCAGCTAGCGGCAATGGTGAAACAATATCCCGATGCAACATTGAGGGAATACTGTGAGTATTGGGGGACAAATTATCATGATTGGCTGAGTACAAGTACGATGTGTCGTGCATTACAAAAACAAAAACTGACACGAAAAAAAAGACACTGCGCAGCACTCAAGCAAAAACACAACGAGTACAGCAATTGAGAACGGAGTATTGGCAGCAAGTGCAACAAATCGAGGCAGCAAACTTAGTTTTCATCGATGAAATGGGTGTACTGCTGGGGTTAACACGAACTCATGCCCGAAGCTTTTGTGGAACTCGAGTGTATGATGAGCAACCATTTTATCGCGGGTCGAAAGTCACCGTCATTGGCGCAATTAGCACAAAACGAGTTTTAGCTGTAATGACCTTGAATGGTTCAATGGATGGTCAAGCCTTTCAAGTGTTTATTGAAAAGTGTTTACTGCCTCAACTGTGGCAGGGTGCTGTGGTTGTTATGGACAATCTTCCAGCACATAAACTCAAACAAATTGAGTCTTTAATTCAATCGGTGGGCGCAACTATTCAATACCTGTCACCTTATTCTCCTGACTTTAATCCAATTGAACTTTGGTGGTCACAATTAAAAGCTTTTTTGCGCTCCTTTTCCCCAACTACTGCATTCAGGGTTGATCTTCTCATTGCCACTGCACTCGATTTAATTAATCCCGTGCATTTGAAAAACTGGTTTACTCACTGTTGCTACTGTGCCTCATAAAACTGCAATAGGCTGTAACTAGTCAGACTTGGCAATTGACTTAATGTAATTTCTTGAGGACTAGACTAAAGTGAAACTTGGGAGTGGGAATCGCGCATCTATCGAAGCACAATTTCTCTCCTATCTGTCACTGAACTCATTTAATAGTTTGGTAATACTCTAGCCACTGCATATACTGAAACTTCTATTAAAGATTTTAGCCTTTCTTGAAATATAGAGTGCAGCTGCTCAAACTCTAAATTGTCAGTCTCAACTTCAACTTTTGTTGCTTGTGAAGTTTGTAAAACAGGCTTCTTAGGCTTTTCTACTAACTTTTTGATAGGCTGGTTAACTCTAGTAATTTTGCTTAAATTTATACTTAGTTGTAGGGAAGCAAAGTTGGTTTTACTATAGCGGTAAATAGTAGTACTAAAGCTAACGCTACGGTGTTTTTGCTGCTTAACAAGGACTGGTCTAGGTTTCTTCCTCTTATTGATCGCCTCAGTGCGAGTCATACTAGGTCGGCAGCGATTCGCAATCATGCGACACTTCGTGAACGCAGTACAGGGGACGCGGCCCATAAGTTTCGCGCTCAACATCTTTGTTACACTGCTTGCAGATGAACTTGTAGACGCGCGTATGAATCACCCGATCGTGTGCTCTGGCGGTGTATTCTCGAACATGAACTCTCTTCGATGGCATAGGTGAGAATTACACTGCTGTAGATATTATGCTAGCGACACTCAACACTCAAGAGTGAAAAATGCTTCAAAACAAACAATGTATTCATAGCCTCATTAAACTGCGCGAACACTACCAAACACTCTTGCCCGAATGCGTGAGTACTATTTCTCATCCAACTGAACAACTCGATCGCACTTATACTTTGCTAATAGATCAGTTAGTCGAACAGCAGCTTGTGGAAAGTCTACTTCAACTGAGAACATATTCCAAACACTACTAGCACATAAGAATTTGCAAGAAAAAGATTCTGAGCTAAGGTTTATTTACTGCTGGATACCAGAACTACGAGGGTATAACTTAGCAGAAATACTTAACGGCGTGTATTTGAATGATGGTTTGTATCCTGCACCGATACTCAATTGATCGCAGACTCGCAGCGCAGAATTAACGATCAGGTTGTATCTGAATTGCGGCAGAAGGTAAGAGAGCCGTTGCTAGCACAGGGTGAAGAATACGAACAGGCTGTTGCAGCTAAAACAACGGTAGATAAGTATTGGGAGAGTAAGGACAAACGATATCAAGAGTATAAGCATCGCCAGTTACAAGTTGATGATACTCCTTGACTTAAACGAATGATGCACCGCAAATAATCCAGTTCTCCTTATTGAAAAGCGATCGCCATTTTTGGATCAATGCTTGTTATAGCTACTGTCGAGGTTTATTTTTTATTGATACATTCCAACAAAAGGCGATGCTTACTGCTGTTTTTAGTTCGTACTGTGTAAACTTTGATAGTTCTCGATGTAGCGCTTGCAGTCATGGGTTCCCTTCCAACGCAAATTTGAGCGACACGTTTCGCCAATATAAAGAACTAGTTGGGCAGCGTTATCTATCACAAAATAAATACACGCCTCTTTTGAAGTATTCGCTGACAACTAATAGAACGATATCTGACGCAGGCTTAGACTAAATGGGTCTGTTTGGTTTGCGTCAGGATGTGACGGAGTTAGGTCAAATAGCTTAATCTGCTGCACTAATTTGTTTTCTCTTGCTCGTTGCTGATATGCAGCGATTCGTGTCCTCCATTGCACTAGGGTTTGAGCATCCATCCTCAAAGTTTTTGGTTGTCTGCTACGGGTAGAAATTGAGGTTCCTGAAGATAGATTGAGTTGATATGGTTCCAATAGCGTTTCTTAGTTTTAACATTATATGAAATTCCTAAAACAATAAGTAAACTTATCGCGCGATCACGCGGTGTTTTGTCATTTGCATGCGTGTTGTTAGACAAATTCAACCAAAATTGAAAGTTTTTTATGTTTTTGTAAAAGCGATTACCTACGGCACGCTACGCGATCGCACAATTCGAGCATTCAACTCAGTAGCTCATAAGTGCCGCCTCGTTCTAAAGCGCGTTGGTATGCTGGACGTGCGTGAATGCGTTCCAGAAAGTCGATTAACTTAGGATAACTTGCGTCTAAGCCTGCTCGACTAACCGCTACCTCGATAGGAAAGCTCATTTGAACATCGGCTGCGGTAAATTCCTCACCTGCAAACCACAGGCTTTTTCCAAGTTCTGCTTCTAAATAATTAAGATGTTGTTTAATTCGGGGTTCTATGAAAGAACTTTTTGTTTGATTTGCAATCAACTGCGCCATCGGTTTGACAAAAAAAGGCGCTTGCTGCTCAATCCGGTCAAACACTAATTTTAATAAGAGTAGCGGCATTGCAGAGCCTTCAGCATAGTGTAACCAGTAGGTATACCGTAACCGTTCTGCTGTGCCTGGTGGTGGCACAAATCGTCCCTTACCATAACGCTCAACTAGATACTCAATAATAGCCCCAGATTCTGCCAAAGTTAGTGCTTCATCGGTAATTACTGGAGACTTACCTAATGGATGTACCTCACGCAGCGATTCTGGTGCAAGCATTGTTTTTGGTTTGCGCTCGTAGCGCTTGATTTCATAATTTAGTTCGAGTTCTTCTAGCAACCAGAGTATGCGCTGGGAGCGGGAGTTATTTAAGTGGTGAACGACAATCATAGTGTTATTCTTCGGCACTCTATTGGGCACAGCATGATAAAAAGTTCATGTGCTTTGCAAAATACTTACATATGGGTAGGCGCAGTAAGTTCTACTAATTTAACGCGGGGCTTGTCTAGACTAAAACAGGTGCCAATCTTGTCAAACACTACCGTATATCTAATGATTTGTTTGCGGCGATCGCATCTTAGCGCTAAGTAGTAATAGATGCACTAGCAGTTTAAATTTTGACGATTAAAGCGCTAGGAAGGTCAATTTCATAACAACCTTGATAAGTCTCTGTAACCTATGCTCTCTCATATCATTCACGGGTGAGGAAATGAGCAAAAATCAAATAAACGCATTGAGGTGGTTAGTTCCTGCTTTATTCCTCGAGAGCCTTAGGTCTCCTACCCAGGCGTCCCCGTGCTCGTGCCACCACAAGACCAGCTTGCGTACGCTCTTGAATCAGCTGACGCTCAAACTCTGCCAACGCCCCGAATAAATGAAAGATAAGTTTGCCACCACTGGAGCTAGTAGCGATCGCTTCCTGGAGGCTATGAAGCTCTATCCCTCGATTCTCAAGAACCTCTACCGTTTGAATCAAATCCTTGAGCGATCTACCTAGCCGATCTAGTCGCCAGACAACAACTACGTCTCCCAACCGCGCCACCTCAAGTAGTCGGCTAAATCCAGGTCGCTCCGCTTTTGCACCGCTTACCCGATCCTCGTAGATCTTCGTACACTCTGCTTGCTGCAATGCATCTCTTTGCAGATGCAGATCGTCCGTTGAAATGCGAGCGTAACCAATCAGCATCACTGGTAAAGGGTCAAGAAACTCGATTACCTTGGAGTATATTCTGCCTTTGATAAAATTTATGAGTTTTTTAACCAAACGATACCGATTTTTCTGTTGTTTGAGAGCAGGGGTAAAAAGGTAAACAAAACGGTCGTTTTCTTAACTCTTTTTGACTTAGCTGTCTTCTTTCCCTGCCCTAGTGAGAGTCTCAGCTATTTTCAAGTAATGTAAGCCAGGGCAGATGATTTCAAGCCCATTCACAGATAATGTGCGCCCAGTTTCATTTAATCTGAGCCGAAGCGTCCTTTCAGTATCGGTTAATCTGATCCGGAAATAAGTGTTGATTTCGAGCCGGAGCGATTATGATTTCAAGCCGCTACAACTATTTCCCCTTCTACCCTTACTTATTTAGGACTACCAAACACTCAAGCGAGTCGAGCAAGACCATTGTTTCATCAAGCGATTAACACAACTGGGAATGGGATTTGGTTCGTTCAACAGCGTTCGACGAACCTTGAGAGGATTTGAGGCAATGAACATGATCCGCAAAGGTCAGGTTCAACACCTTAAAAAAGGCGATGTACGAGCATCAATAGAGTTAGTATCTCAACTTTTTGGAACTGCACAATAACAAACAGGAATTGAGAAGAATTTTCTGTTCTCAAATCGTTTTTGCGACACAACCACATCCACCGCATAGCTGGTTTCGTTCTAAACCCTGGCAAATCAGTTGCGCCATGCCAGGTTCATCTTCAACAAGTAGGACACTCATGGATCTAGGAGAAGTAGGGCTAAGAGAAGTAGGAAATAAATGAAGTTTAAGTGATTATATCAATCTTCGCTCTATCAGACGGGTGATTGATTACGTCGAAGTCTGTCTCGCAGGTAAATGGCTATAGCGTTCATTAACAGCAATACAACCATTAACACGACGATCGCTGCTGCCGCATTCGTGTGAAAGGCAGTTTGTGGGCGAGACACCCAATTGAAGGTTTGAATTGGCAATGCGGTGAACGGGGTGCGTAATCCTTCCAGCGAGAGGGGTGGCAGAAACGCAATAAAGGTGAGCGCACCGATCGTAATCAGAGAGGCAGTTTCACCGATTGCTCGTGAAAGTGCCAGAATTGTGCCAGTGAGAATTCCAGGAAAAGCTTGGGGCAGCACCAGCTCCCATACGACTTGCCAACAGGTTGCACCCAGAGCGTAACCACCTTCCCGTACACTGCTGGGAACGGCACGCAAGGATTCACGGGTTGCCACGATAATAATCGGCAATACAAGGAGCGATAGCGTTAAGCCACCTGCCAGCACCGTCCGTCCACCCGTGATTGGTTGCAGCACCCGAACAAACATCTGCAAACCGAGTAACCCGTAGATGATCGACGGCACACCCGCCAAATTGCTGATGTTAATTTCCAGGACTTTGGTGAGCCAGGAGCAATCGGCAAATTCCTCCAGAAAAATCCCGGCCCCTACACCAACCGGAAAGCCAATACAAATCACCACTCCCAGAAGCCACAGGCTCCCAGCCAAGGCAGACAAAATTCCAGCTTGTTCAGGGCGGCGAGACGGAAAGCTGGTGAGAAAGTCCCAATTAATTCGCGGAATACCATCCATCGCGATATCTATTAGCAGCGTTGCTAGCACAGCCAGCGCGACCAATGTTGCTGTCCAAGTGACGATTGTAAACGCCCAATCCAATCCATAGCGAATTGCTCGAGATGAAGCAAACTTTGTTCGCAACGGGGTAGCGTCGGAGGACAAAGATTGTGTATCGATAGGAGTCATTCGTAAATCATCCGAAAACGACGAACAAACCAGAAGCTAACAATGTTGAGCGTCAGAGTCATCAAAAACAGAGTCATGCCAACGGCAAACATGGTTTTGTAAGCCAGGGAGGTAACGGGCGTATCGCCTAAACTCACTTGCGCGATGAATGCCGTCATGGTTGCCACAGGTACGCGCGGATCGAGGGTCAAGCGCGGATTCTGCCCAGCCGCGAGCGTCACAATCATGGTTTCACCAATCGCCCGTGAGATAGCCAGAATGGAGGCTGCGACTATTCCCGAAAGGGCAGCAGGTAAAACAATTTTGACGATCGTTTCTCGCTTTGTGGCACCCAGCGCATAGGCTCCTTGCCGCAAACTTTGGGGCACTGCATAAATGGCATCTTCACTTAAAGATGCGACTAACGGCGTAACAGCAATTCCCATCACCAGTCCAGCACTCAGGGCATTGAATGCTTCCAGCCCAGGTATGAACTGCTGGAGCAAAGGGGTGACGAACAACAGGGCGAAGTAACCGTACACCACTGAGGGAACTCCTGCTAGAACTTCCAATGCTGGTTTGAGCCAGCGACGCAGTTCAGGAGAAGCATACTCGCTGAGACAAATGGCAGATAATAAACCGATTGGCAAGGCAACACACAGAGCGATCGTGGAGGTCATGACCGTTGCACTGATCAGGACAAAAATTCCAAATCGGGCGTTGGTAAACAATGGAGTCCACTGAGTATCTGTGAGAAATTGCCACAGTGACACTTGGCGGAAAAACTCTATGGTTTCAAAAATCAAGGTTGCCACAATGCCGATCGTCGTAATGATAGATACTAGAGTGCATAGCCCACAGACCAGCTTAATTAACTGCCCTGTCCAGCGATCGAGTTTGCGGTTAGCTTGCCACGTGGCATCGGACGAGTGCGTTGTCCATGTAGGATGATTCATATAGATTTGCCGTAGAAGTAAACAATCCCCAGCTCCTCAAAGAAACCAGGGATTGGTTGATGTGCTACTACTGCTTCGCCAACACGTCTTGAATGTTTACACCCACTGTGGCTCCTTCAAACAAAGAACCAGTTGTGCGATTGTTCAATCGTGCCAAAACCAGGTCATAAACCGGATCAGACATGGCAATGTAACCCGACTCATTCACCAGGTTTCTATGGGCAGGATCGAGATAAAAATCGACAAATGCTTTGACCTCTGGGCGATCGAGCATTTGGCTATTGACATAGATGAACAGTGGACGGGACAGCGGTTGATAGGTGCCATCCAGTACGGTTTCTGGACTGGGTGAAACAAATCCTGACCCGTTGTCAGCATTACCATCGTCGATCGCAACCCGCTCCAATCGATCCTGATTAGCCTCATAGTAAGCCAGCCCGAAGTAACCCAAAGCATTTCTGTTTCCGGCAACACCCTGAACTAATACGTTGTCATCTTCACTAGCGGTAAAATCACCTCGACTGGCTCCTTCCTCACCGTTAATGGCTTCCGTGAAGTAATCAAATGTACCAGAATCCGTTCCGGGTCCGAACAAAGCTAACGGAGCATCAGGAAAATCAGAACGGATTTGATTCCAATTAGTGATTTCACCTTGCGCCGCAGGTTCCCACATTGTTCTTAATTCAGCCGTTGTCAGTTCTCTTGCCCAGGTATTTTCTGGATGAACTACAACCGTCAGCGCATCAAAGGCAATCGGCAGTTCAATAAATTCTACGCCTCCGGTGCGACAAAGTTCCTTTTCATCAGCTTCGATTGGTCGTGATGCATTAGAAATTGCCGTCTCTCCAGCACAAAACTTCTCAAAGCCACCGCCAGTTCCAGACGTTCCCACCGTCACCCGAACATTGGGATTTGCTTTTTGAAATTCTTCCGCCATTGCTTCAGCAATAGGGAATACAGTGCTGGAACCATCTGTGACCACATCTCCCGTCAAATCTGTGACAGTTGCTTCGGTTGCAGGAGACTCAGCAGCCGCTTGGTTCGCTGGAGATTGAGCAGGCGCACAGGCTTTGATACCCATCACAGTAATCGCCACGATAATAAAGAACACCAGTGACTTAGGTCGCTTGAGCCGTCTGACTCGTTTGAACAGCATAATCCTCCGAGTGAATTGAGTAGAAGGGTCAACGAAAGTAACACAATTTGGAATTTAGCTTTGCGATCCTAGATTGAACATTACTCACGTAATCGATTGTTCAATCATTCACCTAGAAGAATTAAATTTTAAGTAGTAAAAACCGCAGTTAACCTTTTTTAGTCAACAAGAAATCTACATTTGTAGTCTCTATTTTGAATCTCTTCGAGCGTCATCAATAAACCTCAAAAAGACATCAGAGCGATCATTGACTAAACTAACAGAACCCTGAAAAAATCGCTCATCTGTATCATTTCAAATACTTTTGACGAACGTATGGCAAAGTTATGAAGTTACTACAAAATTACGCTTCAACAGATGTCTGTTAGAGCTAATTTATAAAGTAAAAATTAAGCAGCTAATCGTCTCAGCATCAACCGCACCATAGCAGCATAGATCATAGACTCACTCACCTCTCTCCCAGTTCATAATCCTTACTCAATCGACGATACCAGTTCAACCAGCCAAATGTACGTTCAACCACCCATCTTCTGGGTAACACTTCAAACCCATCTGTAATCTGCTTGACTACTTCTACTTGTGCACCGCACACTACCATCACAGCTTGTGCAAAATTTTCTCCCTTGTATCCAGAATCTACCCAAATTAGCTCTAAAGCCTTGGAGTTATAACACTCTTGTGACAATACTATTATTGCCCCTAATCGTTCTGAAGCATTAGCTTCGGTCACTACCACACCCATGAGTAGTCCTTGTGTATCTACGACGATATGGCGTTTGCGACCTTTAACTAGCTTGCCGCCGTCGAAACCGGATACTTCCCTTTTTTTCCGTCGTTTTTACGGACTGGCTATCAATAATTGCCGCAGTAGCTTGATGAGACTTACCTTGCTTCATCCGTACTTGTTCACGCAATACTTGATTTATCTGTTCCCAAACCCCATGCTTTTGCCAGCGTCGAAAATAATAAACTGTTGAGTAACGAGGCAAGTCATTAGGAAGCATCTCCCATGAACAACCAGTTCGTAGCAAATAAAAGATGGCATTGACGACCTCACGCATGTCTACTGTACGCGGATGTCCCCCCGATTTAGGAGGTGGAATTAACTGCTCAATGATTCTCCATTCTTCATCGCTCAGGTCACTTTTATAGGCTTTTCTGGTCATAGGCATCGCTTTAAGCTTACTAACATGTCATCGTCAGAACCTATTGCCTCAACCCTCGCCAGTTTCAACTTTTCTTTATAAATGACCTCTTACTTATTCAGGACTACCAAATCTTTGTGCCGTTGCAGAACACACTCGCAGCAGCGATCGCCTCCTCTAAGCCCGCAATCACGCGGAGTGTCCTGCCTCGTTCCTGAAGCGAGATGGGAAACGTGCGATCTTGCGAGGCATCGACCAAATGCATATCAGCCCGTCGCTCACAAATCTCTACGCGATACTTGCCCTAACGCAATAAATAATGGGCAAGTAGCAGTTCAGCTGGGCCCGCTCCAATAATGACCACTTTTTGAAGCATAAACTGTAACCAACCTTCTAAGATTTAAGATTGCACGGTCAGCAGAAAGTAAGCTACTGCAATTCCCGCAAGCGTCAAGCTCGATTTCGACACGGGTTGTTGCTTGCCTTGAGTCATCTTAATCGCGGCATCCGCAATAAAACCCACTGCCATACCATCCGTAACCGAAAACGTCAGCGGCATAATCAAAGAGCACCAGAAAAGCAGGAATGGCTTCAGCTAAATTATCTCCATCCGTAGAGATTCAATGGGAGAGAAACATCTGAAGAATGTCTCAATCTAGACTGAACGAAGTAGAATGACCTTCGTTCACTTTCGTCACTTGTTAGGTACAACTGCTTAAACCTTTCGTTGCCAGCATTTGGTCAAGGCTAAGTTTGTAGTTCAACGGCTCAATGCTCAGAGGATAATCGAGGTTGCATCAGGAATAGTGCAGAAGACGACCTGATCGAATCGCGCTTACACTCATGGATGAAAATCTATTCTCAAAGCAGGTCTACTGTTTTTAGCCCTTAATTTGAGCCATCATTGCTGCATCATCCCAGTAGGAAGATACTTGCTGAATCTTTCTAGACTCATGTATTTCAAACACACTGATTCCTTCAGTAATTCCCTGCTTTCCGCTCTTGCCCAACCCTCGCATTGTCCATTTCACTGCTGCCCCATTGCCTGCAATAAAAACATTGTCTTGAGAGAGTTCTAACTTCTCAAACGCCATTGAAAGCAGTCCAAAGAAGGCTTGAGCATTCTCACGCGCTTTACTAGGTGGATTGCCAACCGGATCATAGATAACCGCATCTTCCGTAAAGTTTTCTGCCCATCCGGCTGCATCCATCATTTGAAGACTGGAAAAGTAGGACTTAACAAGTTTCTGGATTAACTCAGGTGACATTGAAATTCTCCTTCATCGCTATTCGACAGGTATAAGCCGTTCTCAATCACGGTAATCCTTCTATTTCAAGGTAGACACACTACTGCTTACTCTTCTGCCGTAAAGAATAGCTCCAAAGCCAGTTACGTACATCAGCAAGCTATAAACAGCAGCAGGTACAGCCATATCAAGATTATTGAGTAAACCAGCAGTGATTGCGATCGCTAACGTTCCATTTTGAATGCCAACCTCGATCGCAATACAAATCTGTTGCTTTGTCGGTAGCCGGAACAGCTTTCCAGCTAGCAAACCTGACAGGATTGCAAGTAGATTAAGCAGCAATACACCAATTCCAACTTGAACAATGAAGCCCGGAAGCTTGCTGCCTTCACGGATCAGCAACAGCGCAATAATCAATGCGAGTAACCCTGCTGCAAGGCGATTCATCTGTTTTTCAATGCGCCTCGCTGGGTTGGGAAACTGGTGGCGAATGAGCATTCCGATCGCGATTGGCAACAATGTAATTAGAAAAATTTGCAGCATTGTTTTTCCGATTGGCAGTGAGATTGCAGCGCTTTGATCTAAGAAATGCTGGAGTGCCAGATTGGTAAAAATGGGAATCGTAAACACGGTGATGATGCTGCTGAGTGCTGTCAGCGTGACTGAGAGCGCAACATCACCTTTTGCCAGATAGGTCATAAGATTGGAGGAAGGACCACCGGGACAAACGGCAAGGACAATTAAACCAACCGCGATCGCACTTTGCATCGGAACAATGAGCGTAATCAGCACGCCAATCAGCGGCAATAGCAACATTTGACACATCGTTCCCACTGCAACGGCTATGGGGTCACGGGTAATGCGCTGAAAATCTTTGGGAACTAGACTTAGCCCCATTCCTAGCATGACAATTGCCAGCGCTAGCGGCAGTAGAATCTCGGTGAAAAAATTGCTTTGCATTGAAGTAGAAACTGACGACTAGAAAGAATTTAACTCGTTTACGCTCGCATGAGCGATAAAACCTGTTTGGGCTAAAACAAAGAGCGCGATCGCATAATGTTTGAGATTCATTGTTCTATCACCGTGGTTGTTGAACTAGAGTCATCTTTGGTATCAATAAAGACGTAGCTGTTTTTGCAAACGTTAAGTGTGTGAATGTTGTTGGATGAATCACATCCCAGAACAAGAATCGCTCAGTATAGCCCTCGAACTTGGCTACGCTAATCATCTCAGCATCCAGAACATTTGTAAAACCAAATTTTCTCGGTTGAGTAAAGATCTGTTTAACCAGAGAATTTACATCAAAAAGAATGATATCCGCAGTATCAGAAGAAATCTCCTGACACAATGCTTCGATCGCTCCTGCTAACGCAGCGTTATGAGCAGTCGTCAAAGCATTGAGCGTAGCGGATATCCGGCTATTCTTGCGGAATTTTGGCAGATTTCCTAAGTCAGGCAAGTTCACGACCATGATCTGTTGGGCACCGATAGTGAGAAGTAGTTTGACTGCATTCATGAGGTTTGCGATCAGAATCGTTGGATTGGTCACATTGTTGCCCAGGTAGTCGTTTGCGCCAGCCCAAAGAATGTAGAGCGCTTCTCGATCGGCTGATTCACCGTTAAGTGACGTGATGAATGCATCCAGTTGTTGTTTCAATCCTGGCAAACCGCAGGACTGGATAGGAAAGGTATTTGCATCGCCCGTTGTTGCGCCTGAAGCTGCGAAGTTGATATGGCAATGGCTCGGCAGTTCGAGAAAGTGGGCAAGATATTCAACCCAAACGGGACCATTGGAGAACCGTCCTGACAAGTAAAGTGGTGTAGGAGGCAGCCCCTGTCGAAGCTCCTTTTTCGTAAGCATGAAGGTATTGCTGGCATCCGAGAGACTATCGCCAAATACAAAAAGCTGAGTAAACGAACGATAGCGTTTATGTTGCTCATTCGATTGGAAGTAATTCAGAAATGCATCAATCTGAGAATTCTCAGATGCAGTATTGACATCCGGATCAAGATAAGGATTGATGGTTTGAAAACTGTTAAGCATGAGTTACTCCTGAGACATGATAGAGTACTGCCCTATTGAAGGACCTCTGCATAAACTCTTGAGGGAAATTCTGGTGCAATAGACGGTTCGATCGATAGCTCTTTTTGCACACAGAAACATTAATATTTACTACTGAGTTCGATAATAGAAGGGTGCATTTTACGCGCGTTGACGCACTCTATGAGAGTCGTGAGCGCACTGGCTTTCCGGTTGCCACAACCTGCTCAACAATGTCGATCGCCCTCTTGATTCCTCCAGCTTGTCGAATCGCCACTTGCATTCTGAGCGCGTTCTCTCGATAAGTCTCCTCGCTCAAGACTCGCTGGATTGCACTCCGCAGCTTAGATGAGCTTAATCGCTTTAGCGGCACTACTTCCCCGGTTCCCGTCCAGGCAATCCGAGCTGCAACCCCTGGTTGGTCATTCGCGATCGGAATCGCCACCATTGGCACCCCGTTTGCCAGAGATTCCAACGTGGTATTCATGCCCGCGTGAGTAATGGTTAGCGTCGCCCGCTGTAACAGTTCTAATTGAGGAGCATACTCGACCACTAACGGAGATCCTGGAAGCGCTGGAAGTGACTCTGGTTTACTCCCACCCCCTAGCGCAATGACTAACTGAGCATCCAGTCCATCACAGGCTTCTGCAATCACCTGAAACGTTCCGAGCAACTGGTTTTGTACCGTGCCAAGAGAGGCATAGATGAGGGGTTTTCCGGTCAACTGCTCAAAGGGAAAGGATGATGGTTCCCGACTCGCTGGATTGGAATAGGGGCCCGTGAAGTGAAAGCAGGCGGGTAAGTGCTGCCTCGGAAACTCAAATTCAGCAGGCTGTTGACAGAGTTGCGCCAGGTGAGAGAAGGCATCATTGGGGTGGCAATAAGCGGGTAGATTCCAGCGTTGTCGATAGGCAACGACTTCGTTGACAATCGGGCGGGCAATTCGACTCATCAACTCGTGACCCAGTTGATTGCGGAGGCGTGCCCATCCAGCCGCATGATAGTTCCAGGCAGTATTGAAAGGCGGAACATTGGGGTCTCGATTCAGCATCAGGGCACAGCACACACTGATAAATGGAAGATCCAGAAACTCAGCGACAGTGGAACCTCCAAATGAAGTCTGATCGATCAGTAGGGCTTTCACACCTGCACTTTGCAGCGCAGCAGGAGCCTCTTGTAGCAGCGTCAGCGTGACTTGCTTAAAAAACTCGACAGTATAGCGAAAGGCAGCCAACCCTTCTAGTTGACCCAGTTTAGCAACCCCCTTTGGAATTGCCCCCAATGGAAAAGCGACTTCCCCGATCGCCCGAAAGTCTAATCCTGCTGCCAACGCTTTCGATTTTGCATCGAGAAGCCCGACCACCGTGACCTGATGCCCTCGCTGACGCAGTTCGTATCCCAAGGCTGTCATCGGATTGAGATGACCACTCGCAGCAGGACAGAGAATGCCAAAGTGAACCATATTAACATCAACCTCAAATGTAGGGTGGGTTAGCGAAGTGCATAACCCACCGAATTGAATGATAGGGCTGGTGCAATGAAATGCACGTTAACGCATCCTGCAAGAGTCGCGATCGCACTGTGAGGTAATAGCAGGACAAATTCATCCCTCACAGCTTTAGTAGTGTCTTCTTCCAGACTGACTCAGCCTGAAGATTACACTAGCTAACCTCATTGGGGCATTCACAGGAGAATTAGAGGCTACCTTAACGGGGTGTAAAGCAGAACCCCGTCAAAGGGCGATCGCACTAAAAGTGTTACCCTAATCCCCAAATTTTTGAACCATGCAGTTCTTTCTATGCGTATGGTCCCATACAAGGACCTTGTCCTGAGTCGGGACAGCATCTACAAAAACAATTAAATCCATTTCCGTCACAGGTTGGGTGATAACCCTGTGGACAGCGATTCCAGTTGATAACACACTGGAACCATACTCCGTGGCACGAACACAGATTTTCGCTGGGCTTGATTCCACTACTCGTAGTGTACCTAGCAGTGCTGCCACCTCTTTGAACAGGTGCTGCTTGAACTGGAAGTTTCATCATTACTTCTCCTAATTTTTTCAGGTTTGATTCGTGGTTTTGAGCGTTAGCCAAACACATCCTGCGGATTCACGGGAAGTATTTGGCTCGTGTGAGATAGTTCATGACGGTTCCTCTTTTGGCATTGAATTAGCTGGCGACAGACCAAGAACGGACTCTACCAATAGAGACAGGAATCACATCGCTAACATCAACTGTGAATCGGTAGACTTTTCCGGCTCTACGGCTATCCTGTAGGTTAAAAAATTGCAGTTTCACGTCATAGCAATCGGAATCCGGGCGACAGATTGGACTCTTCTCCACCGTAATAGTGTCCAGCCCAATATCATTAGCCGTGCCTGTAGACATCACGTCTGCAATCTGGAAAGCGTTGGTTGCAGAGAAGTTTAGCGCCCGCTCTTGGGGAGTCACTCCGAGATTGCGGAATTCATAATAGATCCGCTCTAGATATTCTCGAATCTTGTTGCGATAGTCTTCTTCTGAGGGTCCTGCTGGATTAGCTTGTATTAAATTCTCAATTAACGCTGCAACCGACCATCCATAGATCCCTCGCACATCTGGGACGATGATCGGAACCGTTTGACCCGAAAGCAGCTTCATACTGCCCCTCATATATCCTGGAATCGAAACTCGCTCGATATTTTCGTCGCGGAGGAAGGCACGCAGCCGCTCATAAACAACATTGGCATACGCACCCATCGGCATGATCGCGTAGATCGGCGTGGCATCCAGGTTCAGAGTCCAAATCAGCGATTGCGCCTCCCAAGGGTTTTGATCCAGATAATCGAGCAGATTCATACCTGCTGGGATGGCTTGCATAAACGAATCTTGACGGGCTTGAGTCCCGAAATCAGTTCCCAGTTCTCCTAGAGCATACGCTAGTGGAATTTGTGGAGCTTGTTTCGCTTCACTCCCTTCACTCGCTTCACTCTTTCCACCACAAGTAGCGCATTCAGAAGGAGTCACAGCAGTATTCGTTTCGTTGCCAGTCACCATTAGCATCTCACTCGGTTGTAGTTGTGCGATCGTGTTGTCAGTTTCACTCGGTTGCATCATGACGTTCTCTAGTTTCTCGTGTGACATTTGTTTGATTTTTCCTTTAGTAATGAGGGCGTAAGCTCCAGAAATATTGAGCTTTCCAACTAGGCAGCGACGACTATCTGAACTCTTCGCGGGGTCGCAAGGTAAGGCACTTTGGAGAATGGCATCCCGGATAGCATGGGGATCGGGCTTTTCCCCTCGTTGCAGTTGAATACTTAGCAACAGCGCCGCAATGCCCGATACGATGGGAGCCGCAAAGCTTGTCCCCGTTTTAGCCGCAGTCCCACCGCCCGGAACTGCACCTAAAATGTTTTCACCGGGAGCGAGAATCCCGTTTGTTTGATAAGCTTCGCCCCAATTACTAAACCTCATTGGTTGCGATTGAGCATTCATTGCTCCGACAGCAAGGACAGATGCGATCGCGGCAGGAAAATGTAGACAAGCGCATCCATCGTTTCCAGTTGCCGCAACAATCAAAACATTGTTCTCTCGACACAATTGAATGGCGTTTGTGAGGAAGGGATCAGGTTCACCCGATTGTGTCAATTGACCGCCGCTAATATTAATAACATTGGCTCCTTGCTCCACAGCTTGGGTAATGGCGCGGGCGAGATCAAGTTGTGAACAAGGGACTAATCCTTCTTGCCCATCTGCAAAAACAGGAACAGTCAAGCCTCGACAACCGGGAGCAATTCCAGGAACGGAACTATTCGGTTGTCCAAAAATAATACTGGCAATATGCGTTCCGTGTTGTGCAACCGATCCAGACTTGGCAAAACCCGAAACTAGCGTTTGAAGCTGAGTGAGATTTGCGCCTTCAAAGCACGGATGAGATTGGTCAACAGAACTATCTAGAACAGCGATGCAAATTTGAGGATCACCAAAGGTTTCAGAGTAAAGCGATCGCAATCCAGAGAGGGCATGAATTGGTTGGATTGCGATCGCTGAACTAGAAATGTTCGATCGGTTTCTAGTTAAACTGCTCACATCTTGTCCTTATGCGGGTCTTGCAAACTTCTGAGTCCAGAAACCATTGGCAAATCCCACACCAAGATGCTGAAGTTCGGGATTGAGCAGATTTTCCCGATGTGGCGGCGAGTCCATCCAAGAGGACACTGCTTCCTCCGGTGAGGATCGCCGAGTAAGATTCTCTGCCACGCGACTCCACCGATAGCCTGCTTGTGAAATGCGATCGCCCAGTTCTGGCTGTCCTGGGAATTGGTGGGTCATTTCGTTGCGCTGCGCCATGAGATCAGTATGCTGTTGAGCCGCCGCCATCAATTGCGGATGCAGACTGAGAGGTGGCGCACCCACTCGGCTACGCTCAGCATTCGAGAGTTCAAGCACTCTCTGGGCAATATCCCCTCCGCCTCCGTTGGAAGGCTGCGGCGCAGAATCCACTCCTGGAATCGTTAGCACCATCCCAGGCTCAATTTTAGCGGGGTCGGGACCAATGACATCTCTGTTGGCATCGTAAATTTTACGCCACCCGGCTTCGCTGCCATCACCGTAAAATCGTTGAGCGATCGCAGATAGAAAATCTCCTGGCTGAACAGTGTATTGTTGATCGCTTGTTGTGAATGTCATGATAGTTTTCTCCATTAAGTTCAAGGTTTCATCAGCATTGAAGTTATGCGTTGCTTTGCTCCTGTCTCTTAGGAGATAGTTGTAACCAAAATTAACTCAAAGCTTAGTTGCTACTGGGCTTGAGATCATAGATTTGTCAACCTCTTCTAAGAGATAAAAGTGAGTTAGCTATCCTACAATCCTGACTGACGAAATGGTATCGTTATCGATACCACCAGGGCTGATTGGAAGATTAGGATAATCTCCCGGTGGAAGTGTCACATTACGACCCGTGTAGTTCGCATGTTCAAAAACTTGCCACGTACCGGAAATCACTCTAGCTGACGTAATTGTGTCGTTCCAAAATGATCCGACGTTGGGCAGGTCTTGGGTAAAGTCACCTGCAGATCCTTCAAAGTTGGCACCGACATAGACAATCATGTGAGCCATTGTTTTTCTCCTTGTTTGTTTGAATTTTGGTTGCAGCTAAGCGCTTTGCTTGACTGTCCTTATCGTAGAGATCCACCTCGAGAGATACATCTGAAGAACGTCTCGACTCCTACTCAACGAAAGAAAGTCAATTCGGTTAACCTTCGTTGACTTACTAAGTATAATTACTTAAGACTTTTGTCGATGAGCAACGCCCCTGGCTTGACAGCCAAAAACTCGACCCAAACAATTGCTCGGAGCCAGCAATTTTCTTTCTTCCTCAACAGTTGCTGAACGTCCGATTAGCGCAAAGCGCAACTCCGGAGGAACCGCAACTTCTAACCGTTCAGCATCGAGGCGATCGAGTTCGCGTAGATGGCAAGCTGTGAGCGATTCCGTAGCGCCAAACGATTGAGTAAATGCGTCACATATGTCTTAACTGTACCTTCTGCCAAGTGGAGTTGAGTTGCAATTTCACGGTTTGTACATCCCTGACCGATTAAGCGCAATACATCTCGTTCTCTGGATGGTAGCTGTTTAACTTCCTCTACGATGTCTTGCTGATCCGAATCGTTGTTTGGAACATTGGTTAACAGCTTTTCCATTAATCCTGGAGCCATTTGACAATAGCCCCGATGAACGAAACGAATGGCTTCGATCAGTTCTGGAGCAGGCATATCTTTGAGCAAATAGCCTTTTGCACCAGCCCGCATCGCCTGAGCAATATCGCGATCGTCATCGAAGGTACTCAAAACTAATACTTTCGTGTTGGGAAACTGCTCAACAATCAATCGAGTTGCTTCGATACCAGTCATTACAGGCATTCGGATATCCATCAGTACAACATCCGGCTGTAAAGCGGCAACTTGAGCGATCGCAGCCTCTCCATTCCCCGCAGAACCCACCACTTGCAGATCGCTTTCCTGATCCAGAACTGCCTGTAGCCCTTGGCAAATCAAACTTTGATCGTCGACAAGTAACAATCGAATCATAGAACACCGCAAGCGAATGGACATCTAACCTCAATTTGGCAACCTGCTCCGGGTGCTGTCGTTAAGTGAAATTCTCCCGCTAAGGCAGCCACTCGTTCTTGCATCCCTTGCAGCCCAAATCCGGCTGATTGCTGAGCGCAATCAAATCCTTTGCCATTATCTTTGAGCGTTAGACAAAGGTAATCTCCGTTGGCTTGGCTAATCGTACTTAACGTAATTTCTACTTGAGTTGCCTGAGCATATTTAGAAATATTTGTTAATGCTTCTTGCACAATACGATGAATCGTTTTCGCTACGGACAAAGAAATAGATTTCTTTATATCAATCTGAACGATCGGGGTAATTCCTGTAACCTGTCGAAACCCTTCCGCCAAATTTGAGATCGTTGCTTCTAAAGATTGTTGGGCTGGCTGATCGACCCGCAGTGCCTTGACGGACTGGCGGACTTCTTGCATTGCAGTTTTGCTTAACTGGTATGCCTGAGTTAGAAAAACCTGTGCCTGAGCGGGATCGGTTTGGATCACACTGCTAGCGGCTTGTAGCTGCACGGTTAGCGCCGTCAGGGCATGTCCTAGCGAGTCGTGAATCTCGCGGGCAATGCGATTGCGCTCCTCAATGGCTGCCATTGCTTCAATCTGTTGGTTTAGCGATCGCTCGTGTGCCAGTGCCTGCTGCAATTTTGCTTGAAGCCGGCGAATTGAGAGTTGGGTTTCAATCCGAACCAATACTTCTGCCACCTGGAACGGTTTACAAATATAATCAACCCCCCCGACTGAAAAGGCTTTGACTTTATCAATCACTTCGTGGGAAGCACTAATGAAAATGACCGGAATATCTATCGTCTGTGCCCGATCTTTAAGTAAACGACAGACCTCGTAGCCATTCATACGCGGCATATTGACATCAAGCAAAATCAGATCCGGCGGTTGCGCCTGTGCTCCCATCAAGGCTGATGACCCGTTGATCACACTCCGGACTTTGTAGCCCCGCTCACTCAGTATCGTTGATAACAATCGTAAATTATCTGGAGTGTCATCAACGATGAGAATGTCTCCCGTGGTTGAGGGTTCATGACTCATAACTCAACTTGAGATAATTATCTGATGATTATACTCTTTAAGTAAGGCATCCTCGTCTCCGCAAACTTCTAGTGGGTGTGAGCTATGCGACTTGACTGTCTCGATAGACGATTTCAATTTTTGCGGAAGCGACAACCTCAACGCTGGATCGCTTTGCTTGGGCTCATTGGAACTGCAATCCTCAGCGCACTGTTATGGCAACGGTTGCAACCTGCCCAGATTGTCATATCAACTCAGCCAGAAATCGTCATCCCTAGCTCACAGAACGAGCCAATTCAACCGATTCCCCTGCAAGTCGCACTGGATACCAACAAAGTACAGTTAGGAGAAAAACTCTTTGCTGACACTCGCCTTTCTATCGATAATCAGGTATCTTGCCTCAGTTGTCATCGGCTTGATCTCGGAGGGGCGGATCGACAATCTCGATCCATCGGAGCAACTGGGGTGCAAATGCAGGTAAACACCCCGACGGTTTTTAATGTCGCCCACAATTTCCGGTTTAGTTGGAATGGACGGTTTGAGACGCTAGAGGCTCAGATCGAGGGGTTAGATCAGAACGTGATGGGAATTTCTTGGGAACAGGCGATCGCGAAACTTCAGCAAGCACCCAACTACGTACAACTGTTTAACGTCATTTATGCCGATGGCATCACCTTGCCTAATGTGATCGATGCAATCGCGGTTTACGAGCGATCGCTCGATACGCCGAACTCCCGCTTTGATCAGTTTCTGCGCGGCGATTACACCGCGTTAACGGTTGAAGAAAGAGAGGGCTATCGATTGTTTAAAAGTTATGGCTGCGTCAGTTGTCACCAAGGCGTGAATGTGGGCGGCAATTTGTTTCAGAAGTTTGGGGTGATTGGTAATTATTTCGCTGATCGCGGCAACATTACCGCTGCCGACTATGGACGCTACAACGTGACGGGCAGCGAGAACGATCGATTCGTGTTCCGAGTTCCGAGCCTGAGAAATGTCGCGATCGCACCGCCTTATTTTCATGATGGCACAGCTCAAACGCTCGAACAAGCGATCGCCGTGATGGCAAAGTATCAACTCGGTCGTCCCCTGCCTCAAGAACACGTTCGTCGCATTGCCCAGTTTCTGAACACGCTCACCGGAGAACCTCCAAGGAGTGCATCATGACCCGTGTTGCTGGTTCCAGCCAGAACGATCGCTCAGGACGATCCAATCGAGAAAAGCGTCCTTCTCGATTGCTGCGTTGGAACGCATTGGCATGGGTCGGTTTCGCGATTTTGTTGATGGTGTTGTGGAACAAAGCGAACATCCTTGATATTCATCAACATAGCGACTATCTCACGCTTTTACGTGACTCGCAAGCAGTTGATGCACGATTGAATCAGAGTGTTTTGGAAGCACGATTAGGACAGCTTTCCTCCTACGATCCCATTGTGACCAAAACGGCTAAACTGAAGCAGATTCAAGCCAAGCTGCAACAGATCCCCAGCTTTGTTGATCCTACAGAACGTGCTGCCCTAGATCAACTGCTACGCCGCCAACGGGAACTTTTGCAAGCCAAAGAAGTGCTGATCAATCAGTTCAATTCTCAAAATGCGGTTTTGAAAAATTCGCTGTCGTATTTTCCGATTTTGGTGCGCACGCTAGTAGAAAAACCAACAATCGCTCCATCCCAGTCTGAGCAGCTAAATTTGTTCCTTCAGAACGTTCTATTGTTAGATGTATTAGGAGACAGCGAAGATGTCTCGGCTCAACTCATGCAACAGATTGAACAACTCGAAGCACTAGAAGCTGATCAATCCAATGAGCCATTGAAAACGGCGATCGCCCATGCCCAGTTGATTCTTCAAGGACAACCCCGCCGAGAAGCCCTTCTTCATGGCATTTTGATCGTTTCAACCAGAGACATGAGCGAAGACTTCGCGCAAATTTACTATCAGTCCTATCAACGAGCGCTCACGACCGTTGACTTCTACCGATTCTGGTTTTTTGTCTTGTGTACGGTTGGGGTGATCGCGATCGCTGCATCGATTATTCTCAAACTGAGGCGTTCAGAACGGGCATTGCGACAAAGCGAAACAAAATTTCGCACGCTACTTAGTGCCATTCCAGATTTGATGATGCGCTTAACTGCCGATGGTACGTATTTAGACTTTATTCCAAATAAGAGTTTCAAAGCCTACTTAAATCATACAGAACGGGATGTAGTGGGTAAAACTGTATTTGAACTACTGCCTGCTCAGTTAGCAAGAGAACGAATGACTTACATTCGTCAAGCGTTAAAAACAGGTGAATTACAAGTTTATGAGTATCAGTTAATAAATGACAATGAAATACAACACTTAGAAAATCGAGTTGTTGTGAGCGGGAAAAACGAAGTGTTGATTATTATTAGGGACATCACTGAAAAAAAGAAAGCTCAAATCGAACTCGAGTCGCAAAAAGCATTTTTACAGCAAGCTAAAGAAGCGGCTGAATCCGCGAACAAAGCGAAGAGCATTTTTCTCTCGAATATGAGTCACGAACTCCGAACGCCATTAAATGTCATTCTTGGATTTGCCCAACTTCTGAACTATGGTGATTCGCTTACCGCTCACCAGCAACAATATTTAGATGCCATTAGCCGCAGTGGAGAACACCTGTTGATGTTAATTAATGACGTTCTAGAAATGTCGAAAATTGAAGCGGGTCGCATCCTGTTAAATGAAACCAACGTTGATCTTTATGCCGTCATCCAGACTCTACAACAGATGTTCCAATTTAAGGCAGAGTCCAAAGGACTGCAACTGATAGTGGAACAATCTTCTGATTTACCGCAGTATATTCGCACCGATGAAAGCAAACTGCGTCAAGTATTAGTCAATCTATTAGGCAACGCTGTTAAATTTACCCAAACTGGAGCGATCGTTCTGCGCGTACAATGGCAACCTGACACAGCCAACTTTCATTTCGCGGTGTCCGATACTGGCGTTGGTATTGCACCGGAGGAACGCGATCGCATCTTTGATCCCTTTGTCCAAACTGAAGCAACGCAGCAATTTCATCTGAACACACCCCTGCAAGCCCAGAACGGCACCGGACTCGGCTTGGCGATCAGCCGTCGGTTTGTTCAACTGTTGGGCGGAGAGATTTGGGTTGAAAGCCAAGTCGGAGTTGGCTCGACGTTTCACTTCACGATTCAGGCACAGTTAGCTGAGGGCGATGGCATGCTGATTCAGTCAAGTCAATACCAAGTCATCGGGTTAGAACCAGGGCAACCCACTTACCGCATCTTGATTGTGGAAGACAAACTCGAAAATCGCCAACTCTTGGTGGAGCTATTGCGTCCGATTGGGTTTGAGGTGCAGGAGGCTATCAATGGACAAGAAGCGATCGAGCAATGGAAAGCTTGGTTGCCGCACTTAATCTGCCTAGATCTGCGGATGCCTGTGTTAAATGGCTATCAAGCAGCACAACAGATTCGTGCCCAGCAGCAAAACAATGAAGCCCCGATCATCATTGCCATTACAAGCAGCGCCTTTGAAGAAGATCGACATCAGGCGTTAGCGGCGGGATGTGATGATTTCGTGCGAAAGCCGTTTCGAGCAGACATTATTTTTGAAAAAATCGCACAGCATTTAGGAGTCCGCTACCGCTATGCAGCAGAGCCAAGATCGCTGTCCATTCGCGCAACCTCGGTTCTTAAACCCTCCGAATTGATTGAAATAGACCAACTGAATCATATGCCGCCTGCTTGGCGAACCCAATTGCATGAAGCAGCAATTCGCGTAGATGCAGAGGCAATTGGGCAACTGATCGAACAAATTCCAGAGTCGCAAGCAGATTTAGCAAAGGCTTTAACCTACCTCGTCGATCAGTTTCAGTTTGAAGAAATTGTTGCAAGGACTAAGCTCAAATTCACAGAATGTATTCGTAGTGCACATCCCAACGAAGAGCATTTCCAGATCTAGATCACTCCCGTTACCGATTCTTGATCAAACTTTAGGACATAGTGAACATAAATATAATGGTTGCATTTTCTCATCGTTTTTTCTTTTTAATGAGTGTTTTAATATTCGCTGATTGTAGTAATCAAAATCATGTTGGGAACAATACTGGCACGAATACTGCAAATAATCTATCTACGGGTACAAATGCAAATACTACGAAATTTGCTGCGGCGAAAGGATGTAAGAATGTTGGGATTTTGCTACCAGAATCGGATTCTTCAGCAAGATATGAGGCTTATGATCGTCCGTTGCTAGAAAAAGAAATCAAGCAAGCAATTCCAAGTGTCACGATTCAATATGCCAATGCAAACAACAATGCGGACACTCAACAAAACCAAGCAGAAGCTGCACTGATGAAGGGTGCTTGTATTCTTGTGGTTGGTCCGCAGAATAGTGATAAAGCTTCGGTGATTGTGCAACGAGCGAAAGCAAGCCAGGTTCCGGTGATTGCCTACGATCGCTTAATCCAAGATCCGGACACTGCCTTCTATGTTTCGTTTAACGGTATTCGTGTAGGCGAACTACAAGGACAATACATTGTTGATCAGTTTCGCAAAGGTGCATTTGGTTTGAAGCCAGGCGCGAATCTTGCAATGCTCAATGGAGCACAAACAGATAATAATTCTTTGCAGTTCCGAGAAGGTGCGTTGAAAGCATTGCAGCCGTTGATTGATAGCAAGGAGATCAATCTAGTTTTTGATCAATATACACCGAACTGGGATAGTGCGCGGGCACAATCGAGTATGGAAGGAATTCTAACCCAGCAGAAGAATAATGTTCAGATTGCTTATGTTGCAAATGACGGGATGGCGAATACGGTGATTGCGGCATTAAGAGCGCAGAATTTAGATGGCAGGGTATTGGTGACTGGACAAGATGCAACAGTGACAGGAATTCAGAACATCTTAACGGGCGATCAGGCGATGACGGTTTATAAGCCGATCGCAAAGCAGGCGCAAGTGACGGCACAGTTAGTAGCGGCGTTAAGCAATGGAACTGATCCGGGAGCGTTAGTGAATGGGCAGACGGCGTTGGAGTCAGGAGGACAGTTGGTATCGGTGTTGTTAGATCCAATCGCGGTGGATAAATCGAATGTTCAGCAAACGGTGATTGTGGATGGATATTTGACGAGGGAGCAAATTTGTAATGGATTGAATGGTGACACGACAGATTCCTGTCGCAATGTTGCTAGTGCAAAGCAGTAGACTTAATTGGAAATAAGACGAAGCTGAACAGGAAAACAGTTTCTCTAACCAATTGGGGTTAGGCAACTGCTCGGTGACGCTGGACGAGTCGGAAGTTGTGTAAGCCACAGACAGTTCAGTTAAAGTTTAAGCGCTACTGAGGATGCGAAAAGTAAACTACTCCCGCCCACTACGCAAAGACGGGAGCTTTTAATAGCCCTCCAGCAGCCTCATTCAAAGAACAAGACAACCAGGAACCTTTAACGGACGAGTTAATACCAATTCTCCAAGTTTAGGCTACAGATAATAAAATGAAATCAGCGAGTTCAAACATCAGTGATGGCAGGGGTATACAAACTAGAGATCAAAGAGAGTGAGGCAGAACTGAAGCAGTTGTTAGGAGCACAAACAACGGCAGTAGGAAAGGAGAGGGTGCAATTACTTTACCTGCTCAAAACTGGGCAAGCAGCGACGGTACAAAGGGCAGCCCAATTGTTAGGTCGCCACCGAGTCACAGTGCAAGAGTAGTTAAGCCGCTATCGCTGTGGAGGTATTGAGTCGATGTTAAAAACTAAGGTACCACCGGGTAGGGCAAGAAAAATTCCAACTTGGGCAGAGCAGGCATTAGCTAAACGGTTGCAAGAACCACAAGGATTCGAGAGCTATGGGGCGATTCAACAGTGGTTAAACACCAACTTAGGGATTACTGCACCCTACAAAACAGTCCATAAGAAGCGTGCATTATCACCTGGCATCGTCGCCAAAAGTGCCGCGCCCGGTTAGCGTGGAACACTCACAACAGCAGCTATCAGCTTTTAAAAAAACTTAGCCCAGAATCTGGCAATGCTGGTCTGGGTAGCTCACTCAGTCTTGAGTTGGAGTGGCAGGGGCAAAATTAGATTTTTCTGTGGTGATGAAACACGTTTAGGACTTAAGACTTTGGGTGGACGTAGAATCACCACTCGCGGCATCAAGCCGATAGGACAAGTGCAGTGGCAGTTTGAGGCAACCTACTTCTATGGTGTTGTTGAACCACAAACGGGTGAATCCTTCTTCTATGAGTTTACGCACCTCAACACCGACTGTTTTCAAGTGTTCTTGAATCTTGTTTCACAGCAATTTACAGATGATGTATTGATTATTCAATTTGATAATGGAGCTTTTCATAAAGCCAAGCGTTTACAAGTTCCACACAACATAATCTTGATGTTTCAACCACCCCATTGTCCTGAATCAAACCCGATTGAACAGGTTTGGCAATATCTTAAGCGCCAGATGCGTTGGACGTTACCCAACAACTTGGAGCAGTTGCGCCAACTGTTGAAAGAGCAGCTAGAAAAACTGACAACAGAAATGATTGCTTCTATCACTAGTAGGCAATCAATCCTAGCCGCCTTATCTGTAGCTGGGCTTTAGAGAATTGGTATTAGAAAATGCGCTGACTGCATTTGACCGAGCGTGCGATCGCTGGCGTAAACTGCATAGCGATGCTGTTATCCAATTAGAAAAAGCCCGCGAAACGATTGACCGTTATGCTCAGGAGTTACGCAGTTGAGAAAAAAGAGTGGGTGCGGTAAAACGAAAATATGAACCCACCAAAGGTAAACGAGTACGACTACATCAACTTTCTGATTGCGACACAGAAAGCATACAGTGGCACAGAAGCAGAGCGAGTTCAACCAGAGTCGGCAAATCCACCTGCCCACGATGCAATCACTCGCTTGCTGCATCGAATGGAGCCGTCAGCAGAGGCATTGTGGTTAGAAGCACACAAGCACGTCAGCTTGAAAACGGGGATTTTGGTCGTTGATGATTCTACGCTCGACAAGTTCTATGCCAAGAAAATGGAATTAGTGACTCGACATTGGTCTGGGAAGCATGGAAGGGTGGTACAAGGGATCAACCTAATAACGCTGCTGTGGACTGAAGGAGACCGTCACATTCCCCTAGATTATCGGTTTTACGAGAAGTCGGTAGATGGAGCTACAAAAAACGAGCATTTTCGCTCGATGCTGAAAACTGCCAGGGAACGTAGCTTTACCCCTGCTGGTGTTGTGTTTGATAGCTGGTACAGCAGCCTAGAAAATCTGAAGTTGATTCGCAGCTACAGTTGGATTTGGCTAACTCGGCTCAAACGCAATCGTCACATCAATCCTGACAACAAGGGCAATCGTCCCGTCTGTGATGTAGACATCTCTGCCGCAGGCACTGTAGTGCATCTCAAGGGCTATGGGTTTATCAAAGTATTCAAGATTGTCACCCCAAACGGTGACATTGACTACTGGGCAACCAACGACCTTAGGCTGGGAGAGTTACAGCGATTACAGTGCGCTGAGTTTGCCTGGGCGATTGAGGAATATCACCGGGGACTTAAGCAGTGCTGTGGTGCTGAACGGGCACAGGTACGTTCTTCAAGAGCGCAGCGCAACCACGTAGGTCTTGCAATTCGCGCCTTTTTACGCCTCGAACTCCACTGGTTTTCAACGGGTATCAGTTGGTTTGATGCGAAACTCAGCATTGTGCGAGAAGCAATTCGAGCTTATCTAACTACCCCTCGCTATTCTCTTAACCCAACTGCGTAACTCCTGATGCTAAAGGCTACGTAACTCAGGAAGAATACGACATTGCCAAAGCTCAGGAAAAAGAAGCATTACGGCAAAGAAGCTTATTAGTGGGATTGAATGAAGGTAAAAGTAATAGCGAGTTTGAATTTTATCCCTACCGCTACTTTGCTGCCGAAGGATTTCTGCCAGGATTTAATTTTCCTCGCCTACCAGTGAGAGCGTACATTCCCACAGAGGATGGCGGCGAATTTATCTCCCGCCCCCGCACTGTTGCTTTACGAGAATTTGCACCTAGCAATATTGTTTACTACGAGGGTAGTAAATTCATGGTGGCAAAGACCAAAGTTCCCGTTAGCGGTATTGACAGCCAGTACAAAAGGGTAAGCGTCTGCTTTAACTGTGGTTATTTCCACGAAGGCAATTTTCGCGATACCTGTGAAAATTGTGATGCAGCAATTAAAAACGATCGCTACGAGAATATTGCCAAACTGACTCGCGTGCTGCCAATGGAAACTGCGATCGCCCGCCGACGAGAACGCATTACCTGCGACGAAGAAGAACGGCTCAAGTACGGTTACAACGTTACCACTCACTTCCGCTACGATAGCCAAAAACAAGAATCAGCAACCGTCCAGAGCGTTGAAGGTACGCCACTGTTACGCTTAACCTATGGAGCCACAGCGAAAATCTGGCGGATTAATCGCGGACTAAAGAAGAATATCGACGAGCGAGGCTTTAAACTCGATACCAAAACAGGTTTTTGGGGCGATCCCAGAAACGAACAAGCTACTGAGAGCTTGCATACAGAAGTCAATTTAATGGTGAACGATACCTGTAATATTCTAGTTATCGAGCCTTTAAGCGTTCCGGTTGAGAACAGTGAAGCTTTTATTGCTACACTGCAATATACTTTGGAAACAGCCATCCAAGCAGTATACAAATTAGAAGCCGACGAACTCGACTCTGAGCGACTAGGGGAAGGTAAGTATTTGCTGTTCTGGGAAGCAGCCGAAGGAGGAGCGGGAGTTCTTTCGCAGCTGTTGGAAAAACCAGAGGCATTTCAAAAAATCGCCAATGCTGCTCTAGATATTTGCCATTTCAACCAACCGAAAGAAAGCTGCGTTCAGGCTTGCTATGAATGTTTGCTATCCTACCGCAATCAGTTCGACCATGCATTAATCAATCGCCATTACATCAAACCTTTACTCGACCAACTGCTAGCAAGTAAGGTTGTTGGCAATTTTGAAGGAATGTCCCGCGAGGAGCGATATCAGCAATTACTACAACAAACAGATCCTAATTCTAATTTCGAGCGAGTAGTTTTACAGGAGATTTATCAACGGGGATATAAGCTACCGGACGCTGCACAAGAATTGATTCCCTTAGCCAACTGCAAGCCAGATTTTATTTATAAAACCAATGCCGCGATCGCTATTTTCTGTGATGGTTCAGTTCATGATAGTCCTGATAAGCGCAGACAAGACCAAATCGAACGAGATAATCTCAGGTATAACACTGGTTATACTGTTCTAACATTGCGGCATGATCAAGATTGGGAGGCAAAGTTGAGTATTTTAGCGAGTTTGTGAGTGAAGTTGGAGTACAAAAATGGGGCTGGAGGTTGCAAGCTAAACGCTTAGTTTTACAAACGTTAGAAGAGATCGAGCAGCGTACTCGCAACCCTGACAAAACTTAGTTTTCTGGCTCACTGTTGATCTCAATATTCAGAGTTTGTTCGTCAATTACAAGGAAAAGCACATTAGGTTGACAGCAAACCTGACAGTCTTCAACGTAAGACTGCTGTATTCCTGCGCTGAAGTCAACAAAGGTCAAATTAATTTCACCACAGTATGCACAAGTGTATTCAGCAGTGTTTTGCATTAGAAAATAACATTAAAGTCAGAGTAGATTTATTGTTGCAAAATTGAGAAGAGATGTATCAATACTAACAATCTAGTTTTAATCCACTTGGTTACTTAGCAAATACAGACTCTACTATTGAGGACACAATCTTTATTCTGCATGATTAAAGCAAAGGAAATATAAATAAGTTCCTATCCTCTAGCTACCACGCCCTTGATAGTTGCATCTAATATGTCTAAATCTGCTGCTGGGTAAGCGTAAACTTGAGTTCTTCGATACAACTGTCTTGTCTACTCGGTAACTTTTTGTGATATTTTGGGGCAAGGAAGGGTTAGGAAATGTCAAACAGCCCTTGGCTGCAATCTCTGTCTGAGTCTTGAATCTCACGTACTTCTAGTCGTGGGAGTAGGTTAAAAAATCTGGAAGAAGCCGTCAGCTTTTACAGATGGTAAAAACTTGCGCGTTTCTGGTAGTAATTTTTCTAAGAACAAAACTAAACACCACTGCTCTAAGTTATCGAGAAAGGCAATTGAAGGAACAACGATCGCTTGAGTTGATGTCGTATTGCGAATAAAATTTGCAGTTGAACGAGCGATTGTTTTGTCCTTAAAACAGTCTGGTGCATTCTCTAAAGAAAGCGCACTCCAAACGTCTGGATTTGTTAAATCAAGAACGCATTCCAACTCGACCCGAAACCGAAATACCTGACGGCGATAAGTTTGATTTGCCAAACCTTGAGTCCGGTCAACCTTAAAATGACGTGCATATTCAGCCAAAGCAACGTCTTTTTCTTTCGCTAGATACAGTGTTGGTTCTCCAGCAACGTTCCAGCGATTTTCATTGCTCCGACCGCAATATCTAAAATCGTATATATCATAAGTCTTGCCTGGGTTATCAGGTATGTGCCGGACAGCATATCCACTCCACGGCGATATATAAGTTTGAAGGGGCATAATCTAAAAGCCCGTTCCCTCAAAGTCAGCAGCCAAAGCACTAATGATGGTTTCGTATTCGCCTAGTTGCAAGAGTTCTAAAGCGCAGCGTCCGTTAAATATTGGTAGGGGCGTATTGAGGAATTCTTTCAGCCCTTCTGGGGTGTAAATCATTAGTCCTAACTCTTTAATTTCTTTGAGTTTGGCTAACCTTGATAGCGTGTCTTGGTCAGTAGGTCGTCGCTCCCCTTTTTCCCAGCGAGTTACTGTTTTGGTACTAACTTTCAAGAGGTTACTCATGCGCTCTTGAGAAATAGCTAGCCCTTGACGAATATCGAGTGGGTTTAGCCGTTGGTCGTAGTTAATAGTTGTTGTCATCTTTCGGCTACCTTTAATAGTTTCCTTACTTATATAGTAGCTATTGTCTAGACTTTTGTCTAGACAATAGTAAGGGCGTTGCAATGCGAGAAGACTTTCAGGTGTGAGCCAGGCAAAACTAAACAAGATGGTGGTTACGTTCACTCAATCAGTAATGAATGCAACATAGTTTAAAGGGTATGATACTAGTATCATTTAATACTATACGTAGACAGTGGTAAGTAGTTTTGAAGATATCACTGCATCAAAACTTTTAGGAGGAAGATGCACATTGCGCCAACGCGCCTTGCTTCCCAGCATTTCTGGTATCTATTTTGTCACTGACGAACGTAACTACTTACTTTATGTTGGTAAAGCGACAAACTTACAAAGCCGTTGGGCGGGAAGCGGACACCATCGCTACAAGCAGCTTGTTAGGAAGGGATTAGATAAGATTACCATAAGTTATGTTTTGGCTCCTGTTGCACAACTCGATGATTTAGAACGCCAATATATCGCAGCACTCAAGCCGTTACTCAACAATGGCAGGGTTAAGAAGTATCTGCCGAAAAAAAGCCCTCGCTTAAGTGAACTGCAACGCCTGCTCAAGTTAGCTAATGCTCCACTTTTCCCCTCCTGTAAGTTCACAACTGACCGACAAGGAAACACCATACCTAGACCAACGTGGAATTTATTTCGCGGCTTTGTTGCGGGTATTTATACGGTTAACAACCATCGTTACATCGTTATAGTTTGTCAACAAAACATGGGGGAGATCTTATATAACAGTTCTACTCACAAAACCAAAAGGCGTTTTATATTGACAACGAAGAAGTTTGGAAAATTCCTGGTGCAGCGCGTTATACTTGGCTGCACGAACCGATATGGAAATTTGATGCTAGACAAGTAAGTTTTTGAATTCGTAGAGTTTTTTACTTCAGGAAATTACTTATTTGAGCAACTTTACCCTCACCTGATAGAGTGCCAAGTTGCTAGTGTAAGCATGAGGAAGCTGTCTAACATCGATTGCATAAGGGCGATCGTGCAAACCTTACCTGCGGATGAGAATCAGTGCAAGCATCGTTTTTGGGTTGCGCTCGTAGCGCTTGATTTCATAATTTAGTTCGAGTTCTTCTAGCAACCAGAGTATGCGTTGGGAGCGGAAGTTGTTTAAGTGGTGAACGAGAAGCATAATGTTCTTTTTTGGCGCTCTATTGGGCACAGCATGATAAAAAGTTCATGTGTCTTGCATCATTAAATGGTATTGAATGCAGATTCAGAAGTTATCAATCTAGTGCTACTACAGAATTTGTAGCTGTCATGACAACTTTCTACAAGCAGTTTTGTCAACATCTTTAAGCAACGTTGGTTGGCAAGCTTTTAGCTTTCAGCGTAGGTGTCAGGAGGAAGACATTGCTTCAAAATATAGTGCAGATCATAGTATTGTTCGTAACTCAAGTTATCACACTTGCGATGTTTGGTTCGAGTGCACAGGCAAACTCCTTTCGGGTAGAAGAAGCATCAATCGCTGATATTCACGCAGCAATGAAATCAGGATTAACTTGCCGTGAATTGATGTCTTCATATATTGAGCGCATACAAGCCTACGATAAAAAAGGACCCGCAGTAAATTCAATTATTACGCTCAATCCTCAAGCATTGGCGTTAGCAGATAGTAAGGACGCTTTATTTAAAAAATCAGGGTTGAGTGACCCTTTACACTGCATTCCAGTTATTTTGAAAGATAACGTCGATACCAAAGATTTGCCAACAACCGCTGCATCAATGACTTTAGAAGGGTCGATTCCTCCTAGCGATGCGGTAATTACAAGTAAGTTAGAAGCCGCAGGAGCAATTGTGATTGCTAAAGCAAATCTACACGAATTTGCTGCTTGGGGAGAAACGATTAGTTCGCTCGGCGGACAGACTCGCAATCCTTACGACCTGTCAAGAACGCCAGGCGGTTCGAGTGGTGGTACAGGAGCGGCGATCGCAGCTAATTTCGGTGCAGTCGGCATCGGAACTGATACGGTTAACTCGATTCGCTCGCCAGCATCTGCAAATAGTTTAGTGGGGCTTAAACCAACAATGGGTCTTGTCAGTCGCAGCGGCATAATTCCGTATTCTTTAACACAAGATATGGCAGGACCAATCACGCGCACAGTGACTGATGCTGCTAAAGTACTAAACGCGATCGCTGGTTATGATCCTGACGATCCGGTGACAGCTTGGAGTGTAGGTCGCATTCCTCAGAGTTATACTAGTTTTTTGCAACCTAACGGTTTAAAGGGCGCGAGAATTGGCGTCCTACAAAACTTATTCGGTTCAGAGCCAGAACACGCAGTAGTTAATGAAATTATCAATACAGCGATCGCGCAGATGAGGCAGCAAGGAGCAATTATTGTTCCTGTAAATATTGCTGGCTTAGATGCTGACCAACTTGTTTCTGATGTTAGCGTTCATCTCTACGAACTTAAACCACATTTACAAAGTTACCTGCAAAGTCTTGGTTCGGCTGCACCTGTCAAAACTTTTGATGAAATTGTTGCATCAGGAAAAACGCATCCCTCGTTAAAAGATATTTTGCAAAAGGCTCAATCTTTAAGTACAAACGACCCTGAATATAAGACTCGTCTTCTCCAGCGATTAGAACTGCAACAAACGATTGTTAAGGCGATGGCAGACTATCAACTCGATGCCTTTGTTTATCCCCATCAAAAACAACTTGTTGTTCCTATTGGCGAATCTCAAATTGGTAGAAATGGTGTTTTAGGGGCAATTACAGGCTTTCCTGCAATTACTGTACCTGCTGGATTTTCACCCCAAAGTAAATCAGCACCGATTGGCGTTCCAGTAGGTATCGAATTCTTAGGTAGACCTTGGAGCGAACCAATACTACTTAGACTTGCGTATTCTTTTGAGCAAGCTACTACACATCGTCGTTCTCCTGTTAGTACGCCTCCATTTGCCCGCACTCCTTGAGTACTTCTAACTACTAATGCTCAGGTAAGAAACTGCAATTAAAAGTTTGGCTTAAGTAGCTGTTGTGTCCGCGTTTCTAGCTCTTCTATGTCGATTAGATCGAGTTCGCATACTAGGCGTTCTAAAGCGAGAAGCCAGCGTTGATAATAATCCCAATTCGGATCGTCTTGGCAATGATTTGCTTCCCATTCAGCAATTGAAACGATTAATTCTTGACGAAAATCCTCCCACTCGTAATGTCCTTTTTTAGAAAGCGCGATCGCAACGCCAAATGCTCGACTTTCCCAATCTATTTGAAATAATAGCTCTCCGTTGCTGCGAGGCGGTGCATCTTGATGCCCTAACATACTTGCAGTCACAAATTGCTCAAACTTAATCTGCATTTGGCACTCCTAAAGATTGTTCTAAATACTTGTAGAAACTTGAACTTTAGCTGCTCCTTGCATTGCTTCTGGAGTAACTACAGCAGCGAGTTGTTCTTCTGTCCATCCTTCTGTACTTGCAGGGCGTTCTGGTATGACAAACCAGCGAATTTGGGCACTTGTATCCCATACTCTTACTTCAGTCGTTTCAGGAATATCTAGCCCAAACTCTTTTAATACTTTTCTTGGTTCTCTAATTGCTCTTGCGCGAAATGTTGGATCTTTGAACCAGTAAGGAGGTAAACCTAGAACTGGCCACGGATAGCATGAACACAGAGTACATACAATTAAGTTGTGTACGTCTGGAGTATTTTCGACTGCCTTCATATGCTCTCCCTCAGCACCTGCCATGCCGCGCGGCAAATTCATTTGAGCGATCGCTGAAGGTGTATCTTCTAACAAGCGTTGTTTGAAATCAGGATCTACCCATGCTTTGGCAACAATCTTAGCACCGTTAAACGGTCCCATATCCTTCTCAAAGAAGTCGATCACTTGATCAACAGTTTCACTTGTAATAATTCCTTTTTCAATCAGCAGAGACTCTAAAGCTTTAATGCGGGCTGCATTATAGGCTTCTCTGCTACTTTCATTCATGACCTTAAGCTCCTTAAAAATCAATGCCTTCAGATAGGGTTTTCGATATATGCTTCGTAGATATCTGCGTAAATCCAGGTTTTTGGCTCTGTCAAGTTACCCCAAATCTCATGGGAATCAAACTTGATGCTGTAAATGGGCATTGGATCTCCCACGCCATCCCCTGTTTGTAATGGATAGTTGTAAACGCCTTCGTAAACTACATCGACAACTCCCTTCTTATTTCGCAAGTATCCTGGTAATTTACAGTGTTCTGTTGGTAGCGGATTCTTAATAGTTACAATATTGCCTACACTGAACTTAGGTTTGATATCTGCCTTGCACTTGGGCGAATCTCCTACACGCAAATACTCGATTACTTGCGCGTCAATTTCAGGCTTGCTGTTATGAGGTAGAGAAGTATTGGATTTTTCCAAGAATATTTCAGTTTTTGCATCCAATTCTGTTGTAGAAACGTATCCTGATTCAATAAAGAAACTGGAGATACCACCGAGCCATTTCTCATAGTAACGGTACTTAAAGTAATCGAAAGGGTTCATTCCCTCTGCAAGCTTGCGCAGATTCGCCCACGTCCAGACACTTTTGAACTTAGTAGGTGTCACCTTCGCAGTTTCTAAGTGTTGGCTAAGAGCCATCATTGCTACATGAATACCAAAGATTCGCCTTTCCCAAGGCTGAACAAAAACTCGCTTCTCGAAGTTAATGCGTCCTAGTCCCTCAAGCCCACCAAGATAATGCTGAAGTTTCATTCGGTTGTTTGAGTAAGAGTAGCGTATCTAATTAAGTTATGTGCGCTTAAACCGTAACAAAGCTACTAGTAGTATTTTGTAATAAAGATTACATTTGTGACAGCCAAAGAGTGACAAATATTTAAATTAAGCAGTTGCGGAACTCTTGTTTTAGCTGATTTTCATCCAAACTGCGACCGATAAAGATCAATTCGTTCCTGCGGCTCTCGCCTGGTTTCCAAGGGCGACCAGGTCTGCCATCTAGTAGCATATGAATACCTTGAAATACAAAACGCCGATCTTCTGCATCGACATTGAGGACTCCTTTGAGTCGAAAAATATTTTGACCTTGAGTTTGCGTTAATTGATTTAACCAGTTTGTTAACTTATCGCTGTTAACCGTTCCCATTTCTGCAATCGCAACTGAATAAATAGACCGATCGTGCTCGTGGGTAGCTTCATCCAAAAAGTTAGGATCAATTGATAAAGTATTCTTTAAGTCAAAGGCTTCAATTCCTAAAACACAATCAATATTCAAATCACAGTTTTGGGTATAATAAAACTTAGCAAATGCATTGATTTTCCGCAGTCGCTTCTCTAATTCTACTAACTGTGTTTTTGAGATTAGGTCAATTTTATTAATTAGAACTACATCGGCAAAGGCAATTTGTTCTTGAGCTTCGCAACTGTCCCAATGATACCAAATATGTTTAGCATCAATGACTGTAATAACTGCATCAAGCTCAGTATGCGATCGCATAATTTCATCTACAAAAAATGATTGAATAACAGGTGCAGGATCGGCAAGTCCTGTTGTTTCAATGACTAAACAGTCAAATTTGTCTCGTCTTTGCATTAAGCTGTTAACGATCCGAATAAGATCGCCACGTACTGTACAGCAAATGCAGCCATTATTCATTTCTAGAATTTCTTCATTAGTATCGATAACTAACTGAGCGTCGATTCCTACTTTACCAAATTCATTAACAATTACAGCTACTTTTTTCCCGTGTTTATGAGTTAGTATGCGGTTCAAAAGAGTAGTTTTTCCAGCACCTAAATAACCTGTAATAACGGTTACAGGTACAGGTTTTGCTTTTATATAAGCCATGATACTAAATTGTTACTTTTTTAATCAATGAACTTTTGTAATTGCGAACTTTTTTCTTTTTGTTTGAACTTAGAGTCAAAATTTTATAAAAATAAATAACTTGAATAGAGATTCAAACAAAGTTTTTTCATTATATTAGTTATTAGAAGCAAAGAATAAATGCTGTATTAAGCTATACAGTATTTTTAGAAACTAAGTAATTCTTTCCGAATACAAACAGCACCTTATACAACATCTTTGACCGGAGAAGCTAACGAGATTAGGTTAGGAATCGTTAAAGAAGGTTTTGGCATTTCAGGATTATCAGAAGCTGACGTCGATGAAATTGTCATGGCAGCTGCTTACCGCTTAGAAAAGGTAGGTTGCAAGGTTAGTCAGGTTTCGATTCCATGCACCGCGATGGTTTGCATATTTGGACTCCTATTGCTACCGAAGGAGCAACAATGCTCGTGGTTAAGGGCAACAGCATGGGAACTAATTAGATCTGTGCTTCCGCTCAATATTTTTAGTGATTAAATGACCACATCATTAAAATGTGAGTTATGCGATCGCATATGACGTGCGCTTTTGTCATGCTGCGCGTTTCTTTCTCACAAAGATTGAAGGGTGTAGAGCCTTAATGCTTAAAACTTTATCGATAAAAGGCGATCGCTTCTTTACTTGCTAGATAGTGAGAAGCTTTGTCTCTGAACTCGCGTATACCTATGCTCTTGATCGCAATTCCTCAAGAATGGTCACTATGTGGTGACATTCTATCGCGAATTAGTACCAGACGCGGTAGCGCTCTGGATGTAATAAGCGTTTTAGCGTTTTGTTGATGCAACTATCGCATCAATTCATCAAGCAATTGCATCGGGTTCGCTAACTTGCACTCAAGTTGTCAACTATTATCTTGGTCGCATAAATGCCTTAGATCCAAAAGTTAATGCGCTTTTATATATTAATCCCAATGCAACTAAAGTAGCGGCTCAACTCGATCGACAGTATGCAAAATCTGGTACAGCTGGTTCGTTACACTGCATTCCAGTAATTGCTAAAGACAACTACGACACTGCTGATATGCCAACGACGGCTGGATATGTCGGTTTAAAAGGCTCTATTTCTCCTAATGATGCATTTACGATTAAGCGACTGCGGGATGCAGGTGCAGTCATCCTAGCCAAGTCCAACTTAACTGAATTTGCTCGTGGTGGAACAACAATCAGTTCTCTAGGCGGGCAAACATTAAATCCTTACGATCTGACGCGGACTCCTGGTGGTTCGACAGGAGGAGGAGGGGCGGCGATAACTTCGTTAAGCTTCGCTAACGCATTAAACTTTGGCATATTAGCAACGGCAAGCGATACTGGTCAATCGACACGTTCTCCAGCGTCTGCAAACAATTTGGTAGGAATTCGTTCTACTTATGGGTTAGTGAGTCGCAGTGGAATTGTGCCAGTTAGCTTCACCCAAGATAATACAGGACAAATTGCGCGTACCGTCAGAGATGCTGCGATTATGCTCGACGTAATGGCAGGCTACGATCCAGCAGATCCAACTACAGCGTTTGGCATGGGACGAAAACCTGCTAGCTATGCGTCGGAACTTAATCCTAATAGTTTACAAGGTGCTCGGATTGGCGTTTTGCAAGATTTCTTTGGTACAGAAGCTATTCATACTGAAGTCAACACAGTAACGATGGCAGCTGCTAAAAAAATGCAAGAACTCGGTGCTGAAGTTATTCCAATTACGATTCCTGATTTCGCAACACTTACAGCAGATTTACAAGTAGGCGATATGGAGTTTAAAACAGCGCTTGACAAGTACCTCAAAAGTCGAGGTCCTAATGTCCTTGTCAAGTCGTTTGATGAAATCATGAAACGGGGTGGCTTTCACCCAGCTATTGCAGAAAGTATGCAGACTTCAAGTAAATTTGGGGATTCGAAAACTAATCAAGACTACCGCGATCGCCTGCTGCGCCGAGCAGATTTGCGCCAAGCTGTGATAAAAGTTATGGCGGATAATAGTTTAGATGCAATACTCTACCCGCACCAGAAGCGGCTGGTAGTTCCTGTTGGGAAAGATCAGGTCGAACGTAACGGTGTTCTCTCGAATAGTACTGGTTTTCCAGCAGTAACATTTCCAGGTGGATTTTCTCAGCCTACTAAATCTGCACCAATTGGAGTTCCTATTGGGATTGAACTATTAGGTTTAGAATGGTCAGAAGCCAAGCTGCTTAACTATGCTTATGCATTTGAGCAAGCAACGCAGTATCGCCGTCCCCCTCAACTCAAGGCTGACTAGGTAAGGACAATTTTAAAAACCAAAACTGAACAGTACGGCGATCGCACAACAAAAGCGATTGCTTATGGCTCATTATGTTTTATAAACCTGAAACTCATCATACGACAATTAGCTGCGTTATCTTTCCTTTGGGAATTAACTCTCTTAGAGTTCGTTATTGATGACTAACTCCATCAGATCGCCCCGAAATCGGGTAACTGTGTACTCAATCGGCTTATCATGTTGATCGACATTGACTGCTTCTATTAATAAAATAGGCTGATTCACTGGTAAATTAAGTAGTCGAGCGTCTTGAGGTTTGACGAGTCGAGCAGAAATGTGGGTGTAAAGACGAATGTGGTCGCAGTCGTAGACTTCACGAACAAGTTTTGAAATTGATTGCGTGTCTTGAAATTGCTCTACAATGTCTGGAAAACGGTGTAGGGGAAAGTAGCTAGAGGAAACACCAATAGGCTGACTGTCTGCTAAGTCGAGCATTTCAATCAGTGCAACAGGCTCTCCTGGTTTCAAATCTAGTTTAGGCGCAACCTTGGAATCGGCAGAAATCGCGATCGCTTGTAATGTTTGATAACCTCCAGTAATGCCCTGCGCTTGTAATGCATCGTTGTAGCGCACTCGCTTACCAATTGGGTAGCGAATGGGGGTTGCAGCAACGAAAATCCCAATTCCTCGATCGGTTCGCAGCAATCCTTCTTGCTTCAGTAATTCAATTGCTCTGCGGAGCGTATGACGATTTACCTTAAACTGAAGGCTTAGTTCAGTTTCACTTGGTAGTTTGTCACCTACTTGATAAACTTGCTGCTGAATATTCTGTTTTAGTTGTTCGGCAATCTGGACATAAAGCGGTAGTGCAGCATGACTCATAAATGAAGTAACTTTGGATTTCAGGTGCTAATTAGTGCTTTTAGTGTGCAAGGATACATTTAGTATAGTCATCTACATATCTAGATAGCTAGTAATACTGGCTACAGCAAGTGACTGCCGAAACGACTCAAACGAACAAATGCGGACTGTGTTATCTATTGTTCTCAGTCTCTGCAATCGCATATGCCACAACAAAGAAAGTTACTTTTGATTAATCGATTGGTGATTATATCGATTGATTCTGACTTTATCGCCATGAGCGATCGCTCTAGCAAACTCCTCTAAGCTATAAGTCAAGTCATTGCGCACTTGTTAATAAGCAACAGCTGCTGAAGCCTCATGATGACTAGCCGAATCTAATTGAGACATCAACTCCTCAGCAAAACCAAAAGAAAGTGTCATTCCTGCACCACTGAGGGCGTTAATAATCGTGACACCTGGTTCCGGTTGAGCAACAAATTCAGTTTCACCAGGCAGCTTAGCGTAAATCCCATGCCATTTTTCTGCGATCGCTAATTCTGGAACTTTTGCAAACATCTGTAGATAGCTCAGTATATATTCATTAACTATTTCTTGATCAAACGGTTCAGGATTCAGTCCGTATTCGTGCGAATCACCAATAATAATTTCACCTAAAGCATTTTGTGACATCATCACATGAATTCCCCACTGTGGGAAATGAGACGTTTCCCTAGCAATTCTCTCTTTCAGGGCTGCTAGAGATTGACAATGAGCGAAAGCAGCATAATGCGTTAGTGTTAAACCTGCGGCTAGTGATGAACCAATCCTCCAGTTATTCGGTTGAGGAACCGTTCGCATCATTTGTAATTTCACTTTCGTCAAACCACTAGCTGCATAAGTTGCAGGATACAAAGTCTCAAAATCAGCACCACTGCATACAAAAATCTGTTCTGCAATCCAGTGTTCTCCACCAGCAACTAGCTGCGGATAAGCGATTTCTGTCACCACGTTCCCAAAGTGGAACTCGACACCGTAGGCATTGGCTAAAAAGCTGGGTAATTTCCGAATTGCCTCGCGCGGATCGACGGTCATTTCTGTAGGACTCCAAAGTGCTCCCAACAATCCCTCTATCACTACTGCTGGGCTTTTCTGTGCTACTTGGGCGGGACTGAGTAACTCTACACGCTGCGCTTCTTGAGCAGTATCAACAAACTCTTGCAGAACATCCATCTCATCCTGACGATAAGCTAAGTGTAAGGAACCACATTGCTCCGCGTAAAAATCTGCAAGCTGTGCAATCTCTACCCAAATAGATCTTGACTTCATAGCGCGGTCATATAAAACACCCGCAGGCTGACCAATTGGCCAAACCATACCAAAATTGCGAATTGACGCTCCAACAACGAGCGAATTTCGCTCAAACACGACAACTTTTCGACCCCGCTTAGCAGCAGCTAAAGCATGGGCTAAACCGACAATACCAGCACCGACAATTGCTACATCTGCTTGTTTTGATGAACTCATAATTAAAGAGGTATTCAAGTTAAACTAGCGATTTTGTTTTGAAATTCCGACAACGAATTGAATAATCCATCATTGGGATATTGAGCTAATTGCTCTTTAGTATGCGTACCATTCGTAACTCCAAAAGAAAAAAGACAGCCAGCATTGATACCAGCAGCAATATCAGAAGGTGTATCACCGATAGTAACTACAGTTTTGGGATCGGTAAAGCCTAGTTTGTACATAGCTTTTTGAATCATGAACGGCGCTGGACGACCTTCATGGTTATAGATTTCTGAAGGTGTAACAGAAGCTTGAATTGTTGATGTTGCTGAACCTACATATTCGCTATCTAATCCTTGGTTCCAACCTAATCGCTGTAAAATGATGTCTGTCACTTCACGATAAAATCCAGTATTTAGGGCAATTTTAATATTCTGCGCTTTGAGCCAGTCAAAGAGTTCTAAACAACCCTCTGTCGGTTCAACAGGCTGAGTTTTATAGTGGTCTTCGAGGATAGTTTTAAATTTAGAGAATGAATCGGTCACTTTAGCCTCATAGTCTGGATGCTCTTTGCCAATCTGCTCGTGCCATAAAGTTTGAAACACGAGTTTCTTTGACCATCCCATCATGAAGTTAATTCGCTCGGCATCTGCTTGTAAACCTGTGCTTTGGGCTGCCTGAAAAAAGCAAGATTGTACCTCTTGTTGGTCTTTAATCGTCGTTCCTGCCATGTCAAGTACGACTAGTTGAATCTTTGCCATTGTTTTTGCTGTAGCAGTGACAACGCTATCTATTTATCTAGATGTCTATACAAGCACATATAGTAACTAAGGTGGTTAAATTTAGCAACTAGGTTATGCAAAATTAACATTGATGAGTAGGGTAACCGGAATTTAACCTACGGCGCGGAATATTTTTGTATTCTGAAATATCAGGACATTAATAGCTGTGTGAACGAGCAGATTTACACCAACTATCGGTTACAACTGCCAGAACAGGAAATTCTTGGCACTTTGGTAGTGCGGGATCGGTTAATCGCTGACATTCAACCAGGAGTTGTCGCAATTGGGCAAAATGGTGGTGGAGATTATTTGTTACCAGGGTTAATTGAGTTGCACACAGACAATTTAGAGTGTTGCGTATCTCCTCGTCCTGGTGTTCGTTGGTCTGTAGAAGCTGCCGCAGCCTATCACGATCGCGCGACGATCAGTGCTGGAATTACGACAGTTTGCGATGCGATCGCTGTTGGTAGTGTCAATTCTTATAGCCTGCGCTTGACTCACTTTGCTGCAATGATTGATGCAATTTGCCACGGACAAGTTGCAGGGGACTTTGTCGCAGAACATCGGCTGCACCTGCGTTGCGAACTCAGCTATGACCAAGCTTATTATGTTGCGGCTCAATATGCTGATTGTCCTTTACTATCTCTCATCTCGCTAATGGATCATGCTCCTGGCGATCGCCAATTTGTGCGCACAGATAAGTTCGAGAAATATTATGTCGGCAAATACGGAGTAGCTGCTGATCGCATAAGCACATTGACTCAAATTTGGCAACAAGAACACCATCACCACGCATCTGTAAACCGTACAGCCATAGCCCAACTAGCTCAACTTAAAGGTATTACTCTTGCTAGTCACGACGATACGACTGTTTCGCACATCCAACAAGCAGTGCAAGATAAAGTAGCGATCGCCGAATTTCCGACAACACTAGTAGCAGCAAAAGCGGCTAAATCTTCCGGTTTACAAGTCTTGGTGGGCGCACCTAATTTAGTTTTGGAAGGATCGCAATCGGGTAATGTCGCTGCAAAACAACTCGTTGAGCAAGGTTTAGTCGATATTATTTCTTCTGACTATGCACCACAAAGTCTTCTCCATGCAATTTTTCTCATCTCTCGCTACCTAAATCAGCCGATCTACAAAGTGATGCGATTAGCAACTAGCAATCCTGCACAAGCTATTCATCTAGAGCACGATCGCGGTAGTTTGGCAATAGGTAAACGTGCTGACTTGATCGCTGTACGCGATCGCAGTGTGCCGCAACTGACTGCGGTGATCTGTCGAGGGAATCGCGTCGCATAAATCTATTAATCAAGATTAAACCAAGGATTAATCAGATTTAACCCAACATTAACGCCAGTCGTATAGCTTTTGCTTTAGCCTCTAATCTAGATGTCTATACATCTCGTTTGCATCTTGGAAGGTGAGGCATGTTCAGCCGGAGAAAGTGGTTAAAGTTTAGTTTGAGATCCGCGATCGCCTTAATGCTTACACTCGTTATTTCAGCCTGTGTTGTTAGGCGTGCTAACGAATCTAATTCAGCAAGTACAGTTGCAGATTCTTCAACAGCAATTACTGTTTACACGGCTTTAGAAGACGATCAAATTCAAAATTATCTGACGCTATTTCAACAAGAGCATCCTGATATCAAAGTCAACACAGTGCGGGACTCAACTGGAATTGTCACCGCGAAATTACTGGCAGAAAAAGACAATCCTCGCGCCGATGTTGTATGGGGCTTAGCTGTTTCAAGTTTACTTGTGGCGGATAGCCAAGGGATGTTAGAACCTTATGCTCCCACAGGATTAGAAAGAGTGCGATCGCAGTTTCGGGATGAGCGCAATCCGCCACATTGGGTTGGCATTGATGCGTGGATGTCTGCTTTTTGCGTCAATACGGTAGAGATGGAGAAACGAAATCTACCAATTCCGCAATCTTGGGCTGACTTGACAAATCCAGCCTATAAAAACTTAATCGTGATGTCCAATCCGGCTTCCTCTGGTACGGGTTTTTTGTCAGTTTCCGCAATTTTGCAAATGATGGGTGAAGAAAAAGGCTGGCAGTATCTCGATGCTCTGCATCAAAACGTTGCTCAGTATATGCACTCTGGCTCTCGTCCCTGCAAAGCAGCTGGAGCAGGCGAATACCCAATTGGTATTTCCTTCGACTACCGCGCAGTAACGCAAAAGAACGACGGCGAACCGATTGAAGCTGTATTTCCGCAAGAAGGTTCAGGATGGGATATCGAAGCGAACGCGCTCGTCAAAAAACCACAAATTAACCCAGCTGCAAAGACATTCTTAGATTGGGCAATTACTCCAGCAATTTCTCAAGAGTATGCCAAAAGCTTTGCGGTGACTGCGGTAAAAACCGATGTACCAATTCCTCAAGGTTATCCACAGGAACCACTAAAACAACTGATTAATAATGATTTCAATTGGGCAGCTACCCATCGGGATCGAATTCTTCAGGAGTGGACTAGACGCTACGACTCTAAGTCAGAACCGAAGACTTCGTAATTAGGAGCAGACAAATGAACTTTCCCGAACAGCCAACAACCCGACAGCAACGCCTCAAACAGCAATCAACATCTTATGAACCTACTTTAGCCAGGGAAATTGCACAACCTTATCTCCAAATCGAAAACATTCAAAAATCTTTTGGTAACTTTGTTGCTCTCCGCGACATCTACTTAGACGTCTATCCAGGTGAATTTATTTGCTTACTAGGTCCGAGTGGTTGTGGTAAAACAACATTACTACGCATTATCTGTGGGTTAGAAACTCAAACCAGTGGGCGCGTCATCCAAGGCGGAAAGGATGTTTCGCGGCTTCCCGCATCGAAGCGAGACTTTGGCATTGTCTTTCAATCATATGCACTATTTCCTAATCTCACTGCCGCCCAAAATATTGCCTATGGCTTGCAAAATGCTAAGAAATCTCAGCGAGAAATTAAAACCCGAGTTGAGGAGTTACTTGATACCGTCGGGCTAAACGGGATGGAAAACAAATACCCTGCGCAAATGTCGGGCGGACAACAACAACGAGTTGCTTTAGCGCGAGCCTTAGCACTATCACCTGGACTTCTGTTACTCGACGAACCACTTTCGGCGCTGGATGCTCAAGTTAGAGTTAGGCTAAGAACAGAAATCGCGCAACTACAAAAGCGTCTAGGAATCACAACAGTGATGGTAACTCACGATCAAGCCGAAGCTTTGGCAATGGCAGATCGAATTGTCGTGATGGATAAAGGCTACATTGCCCAAGTAGGAACGCCCCGTGCTATATATCAGCAACCACATACGCCATTTGTCGCTAATTTTATTGGCGTGATGAATTTTTTATCAGGAGTTGTAGTATCAGAAACTCAAGTGCGCTGCGGAAACATTATTCTGGAGGCACCACAAAACGTTGCTGCACCCGATCAGTCGGTGAGTATTGCGATTCGTCCAGAAGATGTGCAAGTGCTCAACACAGCAAATCAGCACTTGGTAGCAAATGCGATCGCCGCTGAAGTGCAGAGTATCGAATTTCTTGGTTCCGGCTTTCTAGTAGGTTTGCGTCCAGAAGGCAACTTCAAAGAACTCATTTGTGCCAACATCTCCGCTCAAGCAGCGCGACAGTTAGATCTCACTGAAGGTTCTGCATTCCAAATTCAACTGCCACCCGAATCGATCCGAGTATTCACCACTAATTCTGACGGGCAAGGCAGTGCCTCGCCCCTCTGACACTACTATATGACATCTTCCACGCCGCAAAGAACATTCCGTACAACGCTTAGGCAATATTTCTCTAGACGCCAGCAGATAGTTACCGCAGAAGACTGGCTGATGCGAGTGCTGCTGATTTTGGGAACGCTTTGGCTTTTGGTTGGGGTTGTTTTGCCACTTTACCCAATGCTGGTGCGCAGTTTTCAGAGTACAGATGGTGACTGGGTTGGTGTAGCAAATTACGTCACCTACTTAACAACTCCAGCATTAGCGGCTTCTTTGCTTAATAGTTTGTATGTAGCGATCGCTAGTACCATTATCTCTGTTGTTCTGGCATTTATCTATGCTTATGCGCTGACCCGCACAGCGATGCCAGGAAAAAATATTTTTCGTATTTTGGGGATGTTACCGCTATACATTCCGCCACTTGCTCATGCGATCGGATTGATTTACCTCTTTGGCAATCAAGGAATTATCACCACAGGTTTATTTGGTTTACTTCCTGGTTGGAATATTGGAATTTATGGTGCTAATGGCATCATTATTGGAGAAGTACTTTACTGTTTTCCGCAAGCGCTGGTTATTCTCGTCACTGCGTTAAGCTTGACTGATGCTCGATTGTATGAAGCATCTGAGGTTTTAGGTAGTTCTGCCCTGCGGACATTTTTAAGGGTGACACTTCCTAGTGTCAAATACGGCTTAGTTAGTGCTATTTTTGTGTGTTTCACGTTAGCTTTTACAGACTTCGGCGTACCTAAAGTAGTCGGTGGTAACTATAACGTGCTAGCAACAGATATTTATAAGCAAGTCATCGGTCAGCAAAACTTCTCGATGGGAGCAACTATTAGTGTATTTTTACTCGTACCAACTGTTGTTGCTTTCGTGCTTAATCAAATTATCCAGCGGCGACAGAATGCATTAGTTAGCGCTAAAGCAGTCCCTCTTCAACCTAAGTTTAATCCTCTTGTCGATTGGCTAGGATTTGCCTTTTGCATTTTAGTAGCACTATTTGCGATTATTGTTCTGCTAACAATTGTTTTTGCTTCTGCCATTCAAGTTTGGCCTTATAATTTCAATCTAAGTTTGCAGCACTACGACTTCAGTTCTGTAGGTGGCGGCGGCTATGCGGCTTACTGGAATAGCATTCGGATGTCATTCTATACAGCAGTGTTTGGTACAGTTGCTGTGTTTGTTAGTGCTTATCTTGTAGAAAAAGGTAAAGGATTAAATTGGTTACGCAGTATCAACTACTTTTTGTCTACAATTCCTTTAGCTTTACCTGGTCTAGTTTTAGGTCTTGCTTACGTCTTTTTCTTCAACTCTCCTTATTGGAATATTCCTTTTATTGAAGAGTATCTTTTAGTCAATCCTTTCAATTGGCTCTATGGCACAATGGGGATTCTGGTTTTATGTAACATTATTCACTTCTACACAGTATGTTTTCTGACTGCTAATACTGCGCTTAAGCAGATCGATCCAGAGTTTGAGTCGGTTTCTGCTTCAATGTCCGTCCCATTTTATCGGACGTTTTGGCGCGTCACAGCACCACTTTCACTACCAGCAATCTTGGAAATTGGCATTTACTTCTTTGTCAATGCCATGATTACTATTTCTGCGATCGTGTTTCTCTATCCTCCCACGTTACCAGTAGCAGCAGTCGCAATTGTCAATATGGACGATGCAGGAGATACCGCAGCAGCCGCAGCAATGGCAACTTTGATTGTCTTTACGAGTATCGGAGTCCGTATTCTTTATTGGTTTTTAACTCGTGGCGTACAGCAACGAACTCAAGCTTGGCGATCGCGTTGATTCACTTCTCACTGGCTAAAACAGTGTACTGAGAACTACATAACTACTCGGAGACAAGGCGATTAACAAGCTTTACGATGGATAAGTAAGAATGAAATACCTACACAAAGTATCTCATCTTTCTGCAAGATGGTTGCTAGACGGTTACTGATGCGATCCTATTCGCAATTGGGTAATAGTGAAATTATACGGCACGGGTGGATTGATGATGCAGTGGAAGTAATTTATGGAGCGTAAATGAGCGCGATCGCTTTCAACTCAACTCACTATTTTATCTGGTTGTTTCCTCCTAAATGATGCCTCGCTTGCTGCGGGAAACAGTTTGAGAAATGTCTGTCTAACTTGCTTCTCTGGGCTGCGCTTGAATAGCCAAAAAGTGGTTTCCCAGCAAAAAAACGACACGCCCTTGTAGCCTGCGGCACGCACTACCTCGACTTCATGAGCAAGGTTTTGAATCTGCTTAGCAGCTAAGACGGGTCCAGTGTAAAGACCAACGCTAATTGGTACGCTTTGATGCAACAAAGAACGAATTTTATTGTTACTCAATTCTGCCTTCAAAGCAGCTAAATCTTGCCGATAAACTTGTACGATGACTTCATCGACTAACCCTAACTCTACCCAGCGCGTCCAGTCTTGCAAGTATTTTTGATAGGCGAAGCTAGGTGGATGAGGTGATAAACACACGATTGCTTCTGGGCGTGCAGTTTTAACCGCATTGGTAATTTTCATCATGAGTTGCGTCAGCCGTTCTGCTCTCCAAGCTATCCACTCTGGCTCGGCAGGATTACTAGGGGGAATTGCACCATTGTGGTCGCTTTGATAAAGCTTAGTAGTGTAGGAGTCGTAGCCAAATTCAATTGGTAAACCGAAGTGGTCATCAAGCTGAATGCCGTCAACCGGATAGCGTTGCACGACCTCTACAATCAAATCCACAAGCAATTGCTGCACTTGCGGATGGAAGGGATTGAGCCAGCCGCTACCTTGGCTACCAGACTGAGTATTAGTTAACCAATTTGGGTGCTTTCGAGCAATTGGCGATTTGGTAGGCAGCATTAAACCATACTCAAACCAGGGAATTAGCCGCAAATGTTGACGGCGTGCCTGATAAACTAACCCTGCGAGCGAGTCTTGAACAGGTAGCAGTGGTAGTGAGGTGAGTGGATCGCGCTTCCTACCTCCCGCTTGTAAAGCAATTTCACTAGGATGAAGCGTATAACCCCGATTCCACACTGCTGGATAAATTGTATTGAGGCGATGCTCAGCAATATGTGCCACAGCTTCATCCATACGGGTTGTGTAGTACATTAGCGCTGCACCAAGATTAGTCATCCACACTCCCCGTAGTTCTTGCGTACTGAGTTTACCTGGTGAAACGACTGGGGAAAGCCAAAGTGATAACACTAGCCATAATAAAATGCATATTACGAACATTCGTTGCCAACACTGAGGAATTTGCCGCCGACGCTTTCTACTTAGTTGGAAATTTAAGCGTGTCATCGTTTCCAATTTATCTGTTAATCACTCGCGTTCGCGTTGCACTGAAAGGGTGTAGTATTCAGCGTGTTCTACTTAATATACAAGGCGATCGCTCTCACACTTTTATCTGATTTTACATAGCATTAAAAAGTACATGACTCAGAGCATCTTTAAGTAGTATCTCGGCTTCAGACGACTGCACTCGCTTCTAGATTTTTCCTTAACGCTACCTTGACAAGTAGTTAACACTTGATTGCTATTTTGCTTCTAGTGGAACAGGAGTGTGTTTACTTCTTTAAATCCCTTGTGAGGAGTGGTATGGGACGCTACGATTTTGAGCGCTTACTGGCGAGTAAGGTCAAGCGCAGAAGTTTGCTCGTTGGTGCAGGAACCTTAACTGGCTTAGCACTCGCAAGTCAGTGGTCGAGTTATGTCGTTGCCCGACCGCGATTATCTGACTATCCTTTTCAACTAGGGATAGCCTCGGGCGATCCATTGCCGGATGGTGTTGTACTCTGGACGCGATTAGCTCCTCAACCGCTATCCGGTGGTGGAATGCCACAGCACAATGTATCAGTGCGGTGGGAAGTAGCAACGGATGAAAATATGCGGCACGTTGTCAAAGTCGGCACGGCGATCGCTACTCCCGAACTCGCGCATTCAGTTCACGTTGACGTTCGCGGTTTGCGACCTGCAAGAGAGTATTTTTATCAATTCAAAGTAGGCAACGAGTATAGCCCGATTGGTCGTACTAAGACCGCACCAGCGCGTGGCGATCGCGTCAATTACCTTAACTTTGCCTTCTGCACTTGCCAAAAGTGGGAAGACGGGTACTACTCGGCGTATCGTCGCATGGCGGAAGAGGAGTTAGATTTAGTCTTTCATCTCGGCGATTACATCTACGAGTATGGTATCAGCCCAACAGGGGGCGCGCGTAATGTAGCGTTACCCGCAGCATATCAGCAGGAGACAACGACGCTCGAACAATACCGCCTCCGCTATGCCTTATACAAAACTGACCCAGACCTGCAAAAGGCTCATGCTTCGTTTCCGTTCGTTGTGACTTGGGACGACCACGAAGTAGATAACGATTATACCGATGCGATTTCGGAAGAAAATGACCCTGTAAAACAGTTCCTACAACGACGCGCAGCTGCATATCGTGCCTACTACGAACACCAACCGCTGCGGCGCTTCTCGCTACCGAATGGACCAAATATGCGCCTCTACCGCCGACTCAACTTTGGGGACTTAGCTAGATTCAGCATCCTCGATACGCGCCAGTATCGCAGTAACCAACCGTGCGGTGACGGCGAAACACCGCGTTGTGAAGCAGCGCTCGACCCTGCAAAAACGATGACTGGTTGGCGGCAAGAGCGCTGGCTAATCAAAGGACTAGAGCGTTCCCAAACTCGTTGGAATGTTATTGCCCAACAGGTGCTCATGGCAGAGTTGGATCACAAAATTGGCACGGGTAAAATCTTCTGGAACGATTCTTGGGATGGTTATCCTTTGGCACGCCAGCGAATTCTCAACCGCATTGTAAATCGAAAGGTATCGAATCCAGTCGTGATTACGGGAGACTGGCATTCGACGTTTGTCAACGATATCAAGCTCAACTTTAATAATCCCAAATCACCAACAGTGGCTGCTGAGTTCGTCGCGCCTTCGCTGACGAGTAATGGCGATGCTCAGGTTTACGGTCCGTACTATGGTCCGATGATTCCCGAAAACCCGCACATCAAGTTTTTTGATGGCGATCGCCGTGGCTACTTTCGCGTCAACCTCAATCATAAACGCTGGCAAACCGACTTACGGATCGTTACAACAGTAAGTCGCGCCGATGCGCCCGTGTATACTTTCGCTTCTTTTGTTGTAGAGAATAATCGCCCTGGCGTTCAACGTGCTTAACGCGATCGCTTTTTCGTATTCGGTACAAGAATGCTTAAAGTGTATGTAGCGTTTCACGCTATAAAACTGCGCTTGCAGAGCCGTGCCGTAATAAGCATTGATTAGTTCTTCAAGTTTACCAAGTTGCACAACTTGGTAAACTTTGCTAGAATTTAAGGTAACGAACTGCGCAAGTGTAATGAACAAAAAAGCCTTATTGCAACAGATACAGGCAGCAACTTCAGAAGAACAGAAATTAGTTGAACGAGTTCTTACTTCCTCCGCAGCACTTAAACCAGCGCTTATGGAAGCGTTGTCAGAGATGAATAAATCGACAGCACGGAGTAAGTTTCTACAATACGTTTTGGAAACAGCGCTTGCTGTCAGTCGAGAAGTTAAGATTGCTGATACCGATTTGACCGATCCTCAAACAGGATTTGAAACGATGGTTGAAATATTCGCGCGTCCAGAAGCACTCAAAGCACTTGCTCCTACTGACCCCTTGGCAGCTGCTCGGTTTAAGGGAGTGCAAGTTAAACACGAATTGCTATTTGGAGAAGGACAACCGCTAAAGAGTGAGGAAGTGGCACAGTTACTGCACGTCACGCGGCAGGCAGTAGACAAGCGGCGGTTAAAAGGACAATTATTAGGGTTGTCGTTAGGCAGGCGGGGCTACTTGTATCCAGCTTGGCAATTTCAAGCAGGGCAAGTGCTACCAGGTCTAGAGCGAGTCTTAGCTGCACTCAAGGATTACGACCCTTGGACTCAGTTGATGTTTTTAAAAACTGGTGACGTGCGTTTGGATGGCGCTACTCCGCTAGCGCGCTTGCAAGCAGGAGACATTGATGCAGTAGTCTGGGCAGCAGAATGTTATGGCACCCCAGGAGCCGCTTGAGGAGCCGTTAGCCCCGCATCCCGAACCGCCGCCTGATTTTGGCAGCCGCTTATTACCTGTGGTTGAGAGTAATGGTCCTTGGTATCGCTTAAACCCAGCACGTTACTCAAGTGCGCTATTTTTTGACCGCAGCGGCAAAGGTCGTTTTGATGGAGCAGAGCAGGGATACAGCATTTTGTATGTAGGAGCCGACGAGTACGCTGCTTTTATCGAATGCTTTGGTCGCGCACACGGAGCGCGGGGCGTGGCAGAATCTGCACTGCAAACGCGGAATTTAGTACGCATTACATCGGTGCGTCCCTTGATTTTAGCTGACTTGACGGGTAGTGGCTTAGTAAAGTTAGGAGCCGATTCGCGAATTGCTTCGGGTCCGTACTTGATGGCGCGGCAGTGGGCGCGGGCAATTTGGGAGCATCCGAGCGCAGTTGATGGACTGAGATACCATTCGCGTCACGACGATACGCGCATCTGTTGCGGACTTTTTGACCGAACGAAGTCGCTTTTGAGCGAAGAGAACTTAGGTAATTTGGTCGAGCAACATCCGGTACTACTTGCTCAGGTGTTGACGCACTACGACTATGGCTTACTGTAAGTGATGAATATATAGTAGCGAGCTACTTTTTCCTTCTACTAGAATTAGGAATCTTCAACGTCTGCACAGCGCGGCGCAGTGTTTCTTCGCCTCGACGGTCGTACTTCGCAGTCGTTGTTGGACTGGTATGACCCGCTAACTTTTGTACGGTGACAACATCTACCCCTGCATCTAATAAGTCAGAACAAAACGTCCTCCTCAAGTCGTGTGGAGAAAATGATTCTAGTTCAGCTATCTCTGCCCGATGCCGCAACATCCGCCAGATTGCGTCGGGGTGCATTCGTCCGACATGCAAGTGACCCCCGCGACGAATTCGGCAAAAGAACGGTCCTGGTTGGTCGCCGCGCACAGTTAGCCATTTTTTGACAAAGGAGAGCGCGTCACTTGGCAGATAGACCTTGCGATTCTTACCTCGCTTGCCTTTACGAACCAAAAGCTCTCCCGTACTTAGATTCAAATCGCTTAAATCTAAATTGACCAATTCCGACCGCCGCAAACCTGTAGCGAGTAAAGTAGTAACGATTGCGGCATCTCTAATATCAATAGGACTTGAAGCATGACACGTCTCCAATAGCGCTGCAATTTCTGCATTTGCCAAAGAACGTCCCCTTAACTCTGAGTCACCTGGGATATTCGCAAAATCTACCGCTTTGTTGTAATCTTCTGCCGCCATCAAATTGAGTCGGTATGCTTCTAAAAGAACTCGGCGCAAAGCCGAAAGCATCTTGTTTGCCGTTACAGGCGCGAGGAGATTGATTAACGCAACTCGCACCGCCGCCGTATGGTGGTAGCGCAACTTTGACCAATCTATTGTATAAGCATCGCATTCTCCTGAAGTTAGTAGCGCCGCAATTTTATTGAGCGAGTAAAGGATAGTGCGCTGACTGCCTGAACCCAAACCAGATATATATACTGCCGCCGGATGCCGCGTTAAGGGTAAGGGCGAAGCGAGCTTGAGGTCTTCTGGTTTGAGGGAGTCGAGGCGCAACGGCATGATAACTCGTCCAAGAAACAATTCTCACGAGTTATTTTTGCACGTATTTGCATTTGAGCGCGAGGAAAAACAATCGCGCGATCGCGAATTGCCTGTTGTGTAAGTCGCTTAAATACTACTCGATTAGCTTTGTTGACTTGCAACAACAATGAACCAGCAGTCGCGCTACTAGATGTAAAATTCTGATATAAAAGAATCAGCCCTCTGCAAGATTTAAGCTTACCAGAGGACATCATCAAAAATTTACATATTTAAGTCTGATTTAAAGCTTTCTATTTACCTCTGCCTGCATTAAAGCCATCATTCCAACCTCTCTTAATACCTCTTCCAACCTCATCTACGATACCAACTACGGCTCCTACCGTATATCCAAATAGTTGAGCAATTGAGCGAAACAAGTCAGAAATAAAATACTTCAAATCAGCTTCTGATTTGGTCGCAATTTTAAGTTCTGCCTCCGACATAGAATCAATTTGCTGTATCAATCTAGCTTTGATTTTATTTAGAGCGTCCTTTGGTATCTGCTCGGACGTGTTGACATATTTTGACATAACTAGATTCCTTTGTTGTATTTGTTGTAATGAGCTTACTTGCTGTGATATTCTAGCCATTCGAGAAAAGCACCTTTATTTGTAGCCAGCCTAGTGAATTCTTCTGCTGGCATACTTTCGACAATATCTGATATTTTCTGTACTCTAGAAGAAGCAGGTTGCTCAAACTGATATAGATTTTGTTTCTTTTCAGGTGGGAGAAGTTGAGGGTCAACTAACTCGAAAAAGTCTGCTAAAGCCTTGCGAGAAGCAACAACCCACTGGCGCTTTTTAGGTACAGCATCTAGCATTGCCGCAAAAAGCTGTGGTAAATTGTAGCGCCGGTTGGCTGAATATCCGATAACCGTTCCTCTCCAATGAGGAATTACCTCTCGAATTTTTTTCTTAACGTCATGAATTCTTCCAGTTATATTTTTTTCTTGCTCTTCGCTTGGAATATTAGCCAGTTGATGCCAAGCTGATTCACCTGGATAAACCAAATCAACTTTATTTAAAGCAAAAACCATTCGCTCTAACAAGTTTGGATTAATTTCCTGGATTTTTATTAAAGATTCTTGAACTGATGCAATAGCTCTATTTTGAGCGTCCAAAATCCATAATGCTACATCTACTTCCTTCAAAACTTTTTCATAAAGTTCCAGATGTTCCCTGTGCTTAAGGCGGCTTTCTCCCAATCCTGGTACATCATACGCAAGCAATATGCCCTTCATTCCGCCTACTTCATCAACATCAACTTCAACACCTTTCACAACTTGGGTACACGCCTCAATATGACTAACTTCACAACCAGCGTTAAAAAGTGCATTAAGTGTGGATGATTTTCCTACCCCAGTTTCACCAATGAATGCGAAGCGTGGTGGTGGCTCATTGTCTATTTTATGTTCAATTCGGCGGTAGATCTCTTCAAAATGCTCCTCATTCATTCTTTGCTCGCCGAGAATATCTTGTGCAATGCTTCGCACTAAGTTTTTTAAATCCATTCTATCATCTCCAAGTTTCTACAAAATATACAGTTTGTTGATTTTTACTTACTTTTAAGAGTGTTGACAATGTGTTATGAATTTGCAAAGTTCTATTTTTTTTACAATTCTTCTTGATTATTCAATAAGAACTATACCGATACTTTTAGCTACCTTTTGATCAAATCTTTTAAGAACCTAGCAATTAATACAGCATTTTCATAATAAGCAGTTGGCTTAATAGTTTAAATTATGCTGAATAGTATATTGACCACCTCAGTATCAAATTCTTAGTAGGCAGGCGAACGTAAATTTTTCTACAGAAGTATTACCAAATCAAGCAGTCTAAATTTATTCACTATTAAGCGACTCTTCTAATTGCTGATTAATTTCGATTTTTCTTTAATTTCTTTTTACTCCTTTGATACTAGCTAATTATTAATTTACTTGAAAATTTCTTCTTATGCTCCTTTGAATTAGCTTAAAACTGAGTCAACTCTTATGAATGTTCTGCTTTCATATTTATACCTTCAACTCTCTTTTACTTTGTTTGTGTAGCTGTTATTATAAAGAATAAAAGAAGTAACCATAAGAATTACGGCTATTTTGTGCCTATCAAATTGCTGTTTTCGGAAAAACTGATGCTTCAATTGTGCTTGTAAAATACAGTTCAATCCCAATTGATCAAGCTACAATGAACTACTGCGTATTGTTGAAATTTCATCTAAAAAAGCTATTTGACCTGACCATGCATATCTACGTTGCATATAAAACTTTGGTTCTCTCAAATGTAGTTTAGCGATTGCACTTCGCGCACTACCGACGAAGGCGATCGCACTTTGTTTGCATTCTGTCTACTCTATCTTGGCTAAGTTCGCTTTTACAGGAGACTTACTTCAACTTTAGACAACACCTTGGGCTTCATCTGCTCTAAATCTTGGAATACTGCTGTCGCATCATCATTAATAAACTTGTAATACTCAGTGAGGCTGCCAATTGGGTAATTGAAGGCTTTGTAGAGATATTTGAAGTACTTTTCTACATTTCCACGATGCTGCCAAGTACCAAGAACTTCAATTACTACGGATTTAAAGTGCTGCTTTAAGTCGCGCTGTATTTCTACTAATCGTTGTTCTATTGAACGCTGGGTGACTCCAATTTTATGCAACGTAACGCCATCTGCTTCGATTTGTAAGTAGTACAGAGTCTGTCGAAGAATTTTCTGGAACTGGGTGCAGTAGATTTTGTAATCTACAAGGCGTTCGGGAAAGAATAAGCTGGAATTAGACGCGAGTTCAGCTTTTTGCTTGAATTTATACAGCTTTTCTAGTAGCAGCGGTTCTTGTACATAATTAAATAGTTCTAGAGGAAGTGCGGCTACTGTAATTTGCCCTAGATGAGTAAATTGATACTCTAGGGCAGATGATTGTGCTATTTGTAATAAACCGTGCCAGATGAATTGCTTAGGAACTGAGAAGTGCGGAATATTACACTTTTTGATTCCGTACTCTCGCCAAAAAACTTTTAATTTCTCTAGCTCTTCCCCAGATAAACGGATATTAAAGCTGTCATACAGAGGTAGCGTTGGTAGTTCGCGATGTTTACTGACTACCATGAACTGGCAGGATTCCTCAGTATGCGCGAAGTGATTCTCTTTAGTTAAGTTTTGCCGCTTGGAACATCTTCTATATCCACTAGAACGTTGTTTGCATCAACACCGTAGCGCAACCACATACATCAGACTCTAGAAAGTACTGACGCTGCATTGTGCCAAGCTTTTGAGAGAAATGATTGCGTTGGTCAAGCGATCGCACAGCATTAGCAACCACCCTCTTAAAAAAAATTAAGTATAAATAACAAAACGGAATGGTATGCTGGCAGGCAAAAGAGATTATAAAGTGATGTACAATCGCACATAGCTCAGTGTCGAATCGCGGTAGCAGCTAGAAAGGGAGGTGTAGGAAAGACTACAGTTGCTTGTGGTTTGGCATCTGTATTCGCTCACTTAGGGCATCGCGTTCTTGTAGTAGATTTAGATCCACAATCTAAAGCAGGATATGTACTGGGGACTGACCCAACTGCCACAGGTACGGCTGAGCTATTGTCTAGAATTTTCCCAACACCGTTAGAAGCAGCATCGGGGCTATACATATTTACCAGGAGGACCAAAGCTAACAGGACACAATATTCAAGCATCAGACCCAGAAGACTTGGCAGATGCAGTTGCATCGTTAGACTACGACATATTGATTTTTGATTGCCCTCCTGGTGTTGAATACCTAGAACGTTTAGGCTTAGTTGCTGCTGACGTAGCACTGGTTTGTACTGACGCTCATCCACTTGCGGTTGTTGGTGCTGGTAGGGTGCTAAATGAGTTGAGTTTGCGGCAGAAAAGGGACGCAAGGGAGCCTCGCGATGGCCGCTAGTACTGAGCAAGATTGACTTGCGCCGTTCGATGGATCAGGCGTTAGATCAGCAATTAGCCAAAACTTATCCGTCGCTTAAACGGCTGACTATTCGCCAAGATGCGGCTTTGGCATGGGCTGGTGCTGAAAGGATGCCGCTGATGCAGTACGACCCTAACTCCAAAGGGGCGAAGGATTTATACAAGTTGTAGCAGAGTGGGTGTTAAATGGCTAGACCAAGAAAACGCGCTGATAGTGCATCGGTGCTTGAGCAAGCAACGATTGTGGCTAACGCGATTCACGAACAAGACCAAGCAGCAGCTTCGCAGTCTGAAGCCGATCGCATTCAACGAATCAATTTACCTTTATCTCGAATCTACCCCAGAGCAGAAGATACCCGTCCGTTACGCGACTCCCATGTTGAAGATTTAGCAGAATCTATTGGGGCTTTGGGATTAATTGAACTACTAGTGGTAGATCAAAAAGGCGTTCTACTAGCTGGCGGACATCGGCTAGCAGCAATTCAACTACTCAAGGAAACTAACTTAGAACTTTATCAGCAGCAATTTCCTGACGACATCATAGCTGTACGAGTTATGCCGTTTGATGCCGAGGCAGAACCAGAGCGATCGCTTCAGGTAGAGTTAGCAGAGAACGAGAAGCGAGTCAATTATTTGCGCGACCAAATCGAGCAATTAGCAGAGCGGCTGCGATCGCTTAATTATCGAGATATTCCTGGTCGTCCCAAGGAAGGAGAGACAGCGCTGGGTTCCGCTCTAGCAGTAGCGATTGGCGTATCTGCTCGATTTGGTCGCAGGGTTCTTGCTAAGCAACAAACCGATCAGTACAAAAATACTAGGGACTCAGTTCCTAATTTCTCGAAACTCAAGGCACTGCGGAAGATTGAAGCAGCAATTAGAGGAATTAATTACGGTAGACCTAAAGAAGTAAGGATAGATTATAGTCATGTACGAAATACCAAATAGCTCCGATATGGTTATCTAGCTTCTTTGAGAAGGACAAGGTATCTCGAACTAAACGCGCAACCCTTTGGCGTAAAGTGCAGTTAAACCACTCAATTAAATTGGTTCTACCACTGCTTTTACCAACTGCTCGATGTCTAGATTTGGGAATGACTTGCTCATATGCTTCCCAAAAGTCTGTGTAGCACACAGCACACTGCCGATATACCCCAGGCACGATTTTCATAAGCCTTGTGCGCCTTCACGACTACGTTTACCAACGTAGACACTAACGATTTCTCGTGTATTCACATCTAAGGCTAACCAAATCCACTGTTTGTTCTTCTTATTGCCTACAAATGACCACATCTCGTCACATTGTATTGTTAGCTGCCCCTTTTTTTAGGCCACGCTTCTACTGTTTTTGGCACGGACGAGTACTTAGCATTCACGTATGTCTGCAACCACTGCGATAGTTTCCCTTGTAACTCTGGCAATTTCTGCCAATGACAGCTTCTCTAACAACAACTTGTCGATCAAATCTCTGGTTTCCTGCCCAATGACCTTTTTTGTTGAGTTTTGTACAAATTGGCGCTTAGTAGTCTTTGCATTTGAAATTTTGGTTGCCATTGTGGATGAATCCGTTCTTGACAATACGATTAGAGTGGCAGCATGGACAAGTAATCGGGGTTTCTAACATGGCTTGGTAATAGAAAGACTTACCTTATCCTTACTTCTTTAGGACTACCCTTTTAGGTGCATTTTTGTTGTTTCCGCGCCTTGAGATGATTCCTCGCGATTATTGGCTTGCTCCGGTACAATGGCATTGATAAAACTTTGCCGAAAACATTATGGGTAGACTGTTTAGCTCTTTTTCAACTTCAGCGATCGCACGGCGTTACGCTTCGCCGCCTCAGAGCGTCGGTCGTACTTGGCAGTTGTAGCTGGAGAGGCGTGACTCGCCAGTTACTGTACCGAGAACAGGTCGGTATTGGTGTCAAACAAGTCCGAGCAAAAGGTGCGGCGAAAATCATGGGGGAAAAATTGCTCGACTCCTGCTCTGGTTGCCCGCTCTGGTACTAGCTTGTAGATGCCATCTCCATCAGGAGCAAAATGTCGCAGTTCGACTTTACCACCCTTGTTGACTAGGCAAATTAATGCCCTTGGAGAGTTCCCCCTGAATGCCAGCCACTCTCTCAAGATCGCCAGTGCCTCCTCACTCAGATAAACGACGCGCCTTTTCCCTCCTTTACCGCGCCGGACGACAAGGGAATCACTAAGTAGGTCTTAGATCGGCAAGCGTCAGATGCGCTAGCTCCTGCCGTCGCATGCCACCAATAATTCGCAACAATGCGATCGCCGCCGCATCCCGCAGGTCGAGGGGCGTTTTGCAAACTTTCTCAAAACCTTCTAGTTGAGACTTGCTATACCTTTGAGAATCTTTGAGTTTCATTCCTGATAAAATCTCTAGAATTATCTCCTCTGCACACTATGCTTTGCTGCAATTTCTTTGAGTGTGTTATTCATGATAAGTCCTCCGATTCAAAATCAATCTTTTCTTCAATATCAAAGTCAATAGCTGAATTATCCTCACGAACCGAAACTGTTTTATCTTCAATGAGTTTGTTATGACATCGACTAAGTGCAAGACTAAGGTGACCTGAGTTCAGGATAAGGATTGAGACAAGAAAGGGGCAAACTCGATAGGCTGAAAATGCTAAAATCTCTGCCTAGTTTGCCCTCATGTCTAATCTAGAAGACCTGTTTTGCTCAGTTGATGATTTTTGTCAAAGCTTTGAGTCGCATGGAAGCAGCAACTGTTGGGCGTTGGACTCCAGATGCGTCAATGACCTCGGAGGTTGAGTTTGAGCGAAATCTTGACGATATTGATTGCGATTTACAGTCGTGTTACCGCAACTTCAAAGCGTACTATAACCAGAAGGTTCAGAGCGAGTGGGCAAGTGCGTTTCCAGGATTGAGGAGCTATCAACGCTTCATCGAATGGATACCACGGACGCTCGTCCCAATGTGCGCCTATTTGCGGTCGTGTTTTGGCAGGTGCAGCGGCATCAGTTTTATGGGTTCCACCTCGCTGCGCGTCTGCCACAAACGTCGCATCGAGCGCAATAAAGTCTTTGAGACCGTTGCCGCACGCGGCAGAACCTCGCTCGATTGGTTCTTTGGCTTCAAGTTGCATCTGGTGGTCAATGACCAAGGCGAATTACTCAACATTATGCTCACTCTGGGCAACACCGATGACCGGACTCCCGTGCCAAAGTTACTGCAACAGTTGGTTGGCAAAGTCTTCGCAGATAAAGGTTATGTGTCTCAAAAGCTGGCAAAACAGCTACTCAAAACCGCAGGCATTCAACTCATCACCAAGCTCAAACACAACATGAAGCAGCAGCCGCTCAATGAGCGGCTGCTGCTTCGCAAGCGTTCCATCATCTCCCAGATTGAGCATTCACGCCACCGCTCTCCGGACAATTGCTTCGTCAACATTTTGGGCGGCTTGATTGCTTACTGCCATTAACCGAACAAGCCATCAATTGTGCTCGATCACAATCTGCTGCTCCTGGCTTAACCCGAACTCAAGTTAGCTCTACATTTGCTTATGCTGTCTATAGATCTCCAACAAGACTTTCTTTCACAACTAAGTGATGATTAGAAGAAAGAACGAATAGCAACTTACTTTCAAATTTTCTATCGTGAATTACAGCAACAAGCTGAGATGCTCGAAGATTTAAGTGCAACAAAGTTTTAATTAGGTTAAAAATACATTTTATGTAAAAAATTATTTACCCTTGACCTAAAAAAATATAGATTTACTGAAAAAGCCTTATGGTATTGTATTTCGGTTAAGTCAATCGTTTGTCACTATCTAAATTACCGTAGTGAGTGTTAATGTATCTCTTCAGAATTAACCTTGTAATATTCCTCCAAGCAGGAAAGCAATTTCTCTTCAATATCTGTCAAGTACGTTTGCCGACCTAAATCTTCTAAAACATTGTATGCACCTCGGTCAAGTAGACCCACATTCCGCAATCGTCGAATGCGTTTAAGAACTTGTGGTAGCTGACGACGTACGTTAGCTTCATCGATTGGTTGAAGATTTTCAGGTTTCACGAGTATTGTTGTGTCATGAACATCAACAGCTATTGTAAAGGTATTGATACTACAAACGATCGCCCAATAACCGTTATATTTTCGCATCGATCCCTCTAGCTTCACTAATGTAAATACATCTCCACAGGTACAAAAATCTCTAGCTTGAAGGAGAGGTTTTTCTTGAAGTTGCTCGACGATGCCTTTAATCAACTTGGCTGTAGGAGCTTTGTTTCCAGAAGCTTCTAGCACCTTCTCCCAAGCAATCGGTTGAAAATGCGGTGGTAGCTTAGCCAGTTCCCGACATTGACTTTCAGAGTTGGGGAATTTTTGTCTCCAAATTGGAGACATTTCATCCTGTAGTTCATTTTGTCTCCAATTTGGAGACAGATTCTCTAAAACTTGAGCAGCTTCGATCAACCGATAAGCATGGGCGCGGTTATATCCAAACCTTTCTTTGGCATATTCTTCAAAAGTTTTGTGAGTACTGCGGTATAAACGGCGATCGCGCAATTCTTTTAATGCTAACCACGCTTGGGCAATACCTCGATCAACTTTAAATTCTAAACGGTAGCGTTCTCGTTCCTCCGAATCGGAAAGTTCTTCTAGTACATCGGCATGCGCTCCTCTGTAAGGCGACTCAATCATCGTACTCGCCTCCTCAACACGAGTTAGCACTATATTAGGGGAGACTTCAGCGATCGCTTCCTTATGGCAAGTATCTGGTAATGCTGTTGGCTGCTGCTCGAACTCGCTACCAATGATTTCTAATTCAAGTGGGTTGCAAGATAACGTCTTATAAATCTCGCGATCGCTATCAAAATGTACCCAAACTTCGGGTAAAGCAAACCCTAAGTTGATTTCTTGAAACCTACCTTGTTCCCCTGTTCGTTGATGTCGCACGCGATCGCCTTTTCTTAAACTTTGTGCCGCAACTAAACGAGCTTCGTAGGTATCAGCACTGCTATTGGCGCAGGATTTAGATTTAATTTTAGGCATAATAGCTAAGGCGTGTATCTATTTTTGATTGAATCTCTAAGCTACATTCGGCTCAAGACAGTTAGTTTGAGCGATTGCTTCAATCTCCGACCAAGAGAGACTTCGCACTTCACTCCACAATCGTTGCGCTCCATTAACGAAGTAAATGGCAATGTCTCCGTTGTATGATTGCGAATACTCCATCAAACACCGCCGCTTTGCTTCATCTGCCCACTCTTTCCATCCACCTCCAGGTTTAGTAGGACTGGGTTTTGAACCTTTTCTTACAGCAGAAATAAACAAACCTAGCCCTGGCCTATTCTTCCAAGTCACTAACGCTTGTTTGAAATACAACAAAGCACCTTCAACATTATCTGGATATTGTTCTACGGCAGCACTCAGATTAGAATTAGCCTGCAAATTTTCAACAGGTTCATCAACGAGGATCGCTAATTCTTCTAAAACGTGAGTGAGTCGGGGTGATGGACAGTCTGCAATTCTTGTAGAACTTTCATTTCTAACTTTTGAGCGAGAAACTCTAGGAGAAGCTGACTGTACTGCTTCCGCTAGTAACATTTTCGCTTCTTCAACTAAGGAGCTAAAGATTGGTACCAGTGTGCTTTGCACTAACTGAGTTAAGTGTTCTGAAAGCGATCGCGCTTCGTTATGCAAAACAACTTGCTTCATTTTTTCTAACCCCTCCCCGATTGGTTCGTGTTGAGGGGTTAGGGGAGGAAAAGAACTTGCTTTATTGGGAATACCTTCAGAGGGAATACCTTCGTCTGTCAAATTTGATAGGGGTAGGGGTGTCAACTCTGGTGGGAGGGTACTATCAAATTTAGGAGAGGTACTATTTTTGTTACCCCTATTATTTTTAGCAGAGGTAAACGATGAGCGCAATTCCTGCAAACGTTGGGGTTGAACCCACTCAGATTGAGGTCTTGGGCGGCGAAGCGTAGTGTTTCCTGGACGTTCAATACTTTCGATCAATCCAGCTTGCTCTAATAGTTGTAAAACTTTTCTTGCTCGGTTGACAGTTATGTGGCAAGCAGCAGCCATGTTTGGGACACTTTCACTAGCTTCACCATCCTTACCAGCACGACGACATATACGCGCGTAAAGACGAAACTCAAATGGGTCTAATCCATAATCGTCTAAGTCACTCGGTACGAACAAGCGCAACTCGCGTTTTTCCTTGATAGCAGTTTTGCTCATAGCACTACCTCCTCAAACTCAGACATAGCCGCAATGCTTGTGAATCGTGCAACGATTTGTTGAGCTAGGAAAGTGAGTAGATCTAGGAAAGATTGATAGCCTGCTTGGGGAAATGTGCTACAAGTTGGTGACAATTTAAACAAAGAGTAGCACTTACTCTTGAAATTTGTTATACTCATAGTTATGACGCGCTTAATTTAAGGCGCTTATTTCGGTTAAGATGCGCTTGATTTAAACGTAGGTAGCGTAACTACCTATCTCCTCATCTGCTGCTACAGGTGAGGAAAATTTTTGTGAGGTAAAATAACATTTTGCGAGTCATGGTGAAAATTTCATCTGACATAAATCATCCGCGCTACCAGATGATCTCTCGCTTGTGCTATGTTAGAGAGTAGCATAACACATTTGTTAGCGAATAAAGCAACCTAAACTAGGATCGTTGTAAAAGATATGTACGTTTGTGAGTCCACAAGTAAAGAAAAATTCTTGCAACTCTCGTACAGGGATTTGAGACAACGAACAGGGATACAAATAAGTAACTGGTCTAAGTGGTTCAATGGTGGCATGTCACCAACACTCGACACTTTACGAAGGATCGCCAATGACCTAAATATGCCTCTTCTTGAGTTGATAGAAGCTTTTGAAGAACGGCGATCGCGCACTATACAGCGTTCTAAGGAAACAGAAAGTGCTTGAGCCGAGGTAATGTTGATACGATTATTTGAGTTTTTAAAGTATTAAGCAAAAACCATATTTTAATTACCCTAGTAGCAAATATGTCGTTACACTTGAGGCTCTTATTTAATTTAACTAATCTTAATAAATTAATAGCTTGTTAAGCTTTATTACATTTATTCTTAAATAGCAAGCAAGAGTACATGGACTTTTCTAAGCCTCACGTCTAATTGGTATAGTTACTCACCTTAGTAGTAAGAATATACAAATTTTTGCCACACAATTTCTTGAAAAAAGTTAACCTGATTTCAATGTCTTCGTAGTTTAAAGGTATTTATACTTACTGCAATTTTTGAAATTTCTAGCTTGTGCTGTGAGAAGTAGAAAGAAGTTAGCATGAATTTAGAAACTAGCTTGCTAAAAGAAATATTAAAATTGCACAATGCTATTACAAGCATCATGTCTTCATCTCCAGGGGTAACAGTTTAAAGTTGGGACTGTCAGTGGTTAGATACATGTGTTGGTAGTAGATAAATCTCTATATATTGGATTTTTATTGAGTTTGGGCTGTAATAGAAGGAGTACTTGGTCTTACATACCAGATATTTGTAAAAAATTTATTGCCAATAACTCAATTCCTCTATCCCCAAACCAAAAAATCTATCAATAATAGTATTTAAACTTAAACGCTGTTTCTAATACCACTAATTTAGGTTAACTGAGAGGAGATTTGACCTAAACTATTTTTCAGGATACAGCAAAAGCTCAATTATCGGCAAGAGTGCATGATAAAGTGCGTACCGTTCAAGCAAAGCTTAGGTTGAGACAACATATCGGAAGAAATTTTTTCATAAGTTGACCTAAAAAAGTTAGCTATTACAACACGGAAACAGTAAAGCAAAACTTCGATGGTGTTACTTGGACAAAATCAAATAAGCTATAACTGAGTCAGTGAAGCGTAGCATGTATACAGACCGCGTGACCAAACAAGAAAAAGCAATAACTAGTGAGGTCAAGCATACCAAAAGGAGACAATTAGAAGCTTTAGAAGCGCAAGGACTTCTTGAAGCTATATGTAAACTGAGTAGTAAATATCGTAGTAAGATTATATTTTCTCTTCTTCTAACACTTCCATCAGAAGATATTGAATTTATAAGAAAAAAATAGCCTAAAATCATTGCTGATTTGAAATCTGCTGAAGAAGCAGAGAATAAAGCATACGCTAAGATTGAGTACAAACAACTATTAAGCGGTGACTATGCATACATTCGAGAGTGGGGAAGTACAAAGTGCAATATCTATATGGGGAGAATGTATCTCCGTCACAAGCATAAGTATCGTGCTAGAAATAAGGAGGGATTAACTAAAACTTTTATCAGTCTAGGATTACATCGTTTTGGTGAAAGCAAAGTTTACTTGCGCATTCATTAACTTGAGCCAACAGATAAAATTTTAGACCACGAGTTTTTTGATATACGTCAGAAAAGCAAGGCCGCACGGGAAATATTACGAGAGAAAATTGAAAACCTTTACTTACCTAGAGGAGGTTGGAAACTGCAAGATCTTGGTGAGCAGGATGTCGATATAGGTCACGCAACCCCTACCACACAATATACAGCAGGAAATAGACCAAATATAGATAAAATCAAAAATAAAATTGATTGGGATTCCTCAATTATTGATGATTTACAAGACAAAAGTCTATCAAACTTGAATAATCTATTTACTCAACAAGTAGAAGTATCACTAACACATAAGCACGTAGAGCAGATTTTGAAAACCCTAGAAGATTGGGTTTGGTTGAGTAAAGTTTTATCGAAAGATTTGCAAGGAAGGATTATTCGCAAGCAAGAGTGCACTACCTTGATTATAAATTCCAAGCAATTAGTTAAAGTAAATACTTCACTTAATAAATTGTTAGTAATTTCACCAGAATTACTTATTAACTGGTTGAAAGAAACTTTCTTTGCAGTTGCAAGCTCAAGATTAGTTGATGAAGCGCAAAAACTACGAGCTAGTAAATGGTTGCCGCATTTAGAAAGTACTTCAAAAAATAATGCTCAAACTTTAATAGAATCTGTGTTTTATTTGTAACTATTTACTACAAATTGCTCAAGGATAAATAGTTGATAATTATATTTTTTTACGATGAAGCTGAAGAAATATTTGTATTTAGCTTGCTTCTAACTATAACTTAATGTAGATGTAGAACAACAAATTGTGTAAAATTAAGTATTTTACTTTTAGAAGTTCCGTCTAGAATAAAATAATATGATTGCGTGAAGGATAACAATAAAGGATACGTGCAAGGACAAGGTTTTTATGTTGTGAAAGAAGTTCTAATTGTGAGTGAACCGCATATTTTTTCCACTTCATTAAAAATACGTAATTTTTGATTACATGAAGCAGTAAGAATGTAAAAAAGTAAATATTTTGTAGTAGATGAAGGTTATTCTTGTCGGAAGTATATAGCTACCAGAGTGATGAAGGAAGTATTCAAAGCGGTGCAGTTCCCATGATTGAGATAATGTTACTGACCGTAGGGCGTTGCCCATATTCTTGAATAGTGGTAAAGTTGTTGATAACTAATTGCAATTAGTGCCTGACCACCTCATCATGACGCTGATCCTCAACCAATCTGATTGGGAAGAACTGTGCCAACAAGCTCCCAAACTCCAGCCTGACAATTTGGTGCTGGATGATTTTGAGGATCTCACGAGTTGTCCAGAATTGTTGGGGCAAGAATTTAGGCGCTTGATAGAGCTATCGCCTGGGGTGAAATTGACCCTCTCAAACAGCAAATACTGTCAAGACTGGATGTTTAAAGAGCCTAGCCACGAGCATCCGATTCAGTTTTTAATTTGTCTGTCAGGCTTCATTCATTGTAATATTCACCCCAGTATAGGTGGAACGCGCGGCTATTTTTCAGGAAGTGGAATTTCACCTGCTTATGTTGAGCAGAATCATGCTGGAGAGCATTTAACTCTCGTTGATATTGAGCTTGAGCCAGATGTGCTGAAGTCATTTTTCCTGGACGATCGCCAGCGTCATTCTGACCCAATTAGACAGTTGTTTAAAGGAGAGGATTGGAAGGTTTCATTTTATCCCACGGTGACTGCAAAGATGCGATCGCTCGCGCAACAGCTTTGGAATACGCCGTATCGAGGTGGGAAGCGACGGCTGTATCTTCAATCTAAAGTGTTTGAACTACTGGTGATGCAGCTTGATGCGATTGGAGTAGGGCAAGACAAGCTGCGAGATTCACTAAAGCCAACAACGCTTGACCGTATTTACCATGCCAAGGATATTATGCTAGCAGACTTAGAGAATCCGCCCTCGGTGCTGGAACTAGCACAACAGGTAGGCGTGAGCGTCTGTACACTTCAGCGTCGATTTCAAGAATTGTTTGGCATGACGGTGTTTGGCTACTTAACTGATCGGCGAATGGAATTAGCAGAACAACTACTGCGACAAGGTGGTTGCACAGTTACTGAAATCGCCGCAATTGTGGGTTACTCTAATCCAAGTTACTTTGCTGCTGCATTTAAACGAAAGTTTGGCATTACACCTAAGGAGTGCTTGTTAGGCAAAAAGATTGTTTTGCGATGATTTTTGATTGTTTTGCAGTAGACACTGCTATAAACACTCCTTTAAACTGACTTCCAGCTTGTGAAGAAATATTCTCAAAAGAGGACGATTTGCTGGTGAAAGTGTGTGGAGTAGGTACGGGCGATCGACCTTTGGCGGTGTGTTTTTTGAAGAAATTATCGTTTCGAGTGTGGCTTTGGCTATTAGCGAGTTTATCGGGGTGTATTGCCAATAGCTTAGTTGTGTTGCTACTGAGGCGCAAACAATAGACGAAAGCGTTGAACAATGGATTGAGATTGGCAGCGATGTAATTGTAGGATTACCCGATAACTGGGGTATTCAATCTGAACCGCAAACTGATCTGCCTAATTTAAGCGAACCCATCGTTTCCTCTGCACCTGCAATGACTCAACCGAGTGAGATTGAGCAGCCTGCTACAACAATCAAAGAGTGGGTGGCACAAATTGAAGCTTCTCTGGTACAAATTACTGGAGTTCGCGTCGAGACTACCGAAGCAGGATTGCAAGTCATTCTAGAAACAGCTAAGGGCGAAACGTTGGCTCCAGAAACTCGGAAAATTGGTAATGCGCTAATTGCTGATATTCCCAATGCGGCGATCGCTCAAGTGTTTTCCCAGGCAAATCCAATTGAAGGAATTGTGCTGGTAAGTGTAACGAGTTTGTCAAATAACCAAGTGCAGGTAACGATTACAGGGACGGATGCGCCGCCAGTGGCTGAGGTGACGGCAGAAGCACAGGGGTTAGTTCTATCTGTAACAGTGGGTGATACTGGAGAAGTTACAGAGGAAGACACAATTGAGATCGTAGTGACGGGAGAGCCGGATGAAGGCTATAACCCGTCGAGTGCATCGACTGCGACGCGGACAGATACGCCACTGCGGGATATCCCTGCTTCGATACAGGTTGTGCCACAACAAGTGCTCGAAGAGCGCAATGTCAGAAATTTGAATGAGGCAGTAGAAACAGTTAGTGGTGTAATTGACAATGGTAGTTTTTACGGCGCACCTACAGGCAGTAGAATCATTAGAGGATTTAATCAAGGCTTTGTAGGGAGTGGCATCAATTTCCGAAATGGTGCTCCTGATGTTGATTACTACGCTTTAACCCCGATAGGCACGATCGAACAAGTAGAAGTGCTGCGAGGACCTGCCTCTGTTCTGTTTGGGGCGGTGGAGCCTGGTGGGATTGTCAACACGATTACTCGGCAACCTCTGAGCGAACCCTATTACAACCTGGCATTTGAGGCAGGAAATTACGAATTCTACCAGCCCAGCATTGATGTCTCTGGACCTCTGACAGAGGATGATACGCTGCTCTATCGATTCATCGCCAGTTATCAAAGTTCAGGCAATATTCAACCGTTTGTTGATGAGCAACAATTAACGACAATCGCACCCTCTATTACTTTAAACTTGGGAGATAGAACGAAACTGAATTTGTATTACGAGTATATAAACTTCTTTTCAGATAACATTATCACTGGTGCGGTGATTCTCAGTGATGGCAATCTCACACCACGAGATTTCTATCTGGGCTATCCTAATCTCGACTTGCTGCACATCACGACTGAACGCTTTGGTTATACATTTACTCATGAGATTAGCGACAACTGGCGAATTCGCAATAATGTTGCGGTTGTTCTGAGTGATTTTGTCGACGAGCGCGGCTTCCCAATCGGCACAGTGGACGATCGCTTTATCCAGATCGAGGCATTGGATTATGACTATACGAAGGATAACTATTTTGCCAATATTGATTTGTTGGGAGAGTTCAACACTGGAGCGATTACCCACCGCCTGTTAATTGGCTTTGATGTAAACCGCTTTGTTGAAAATAGTACAATTTTTCAAGTTCCAAATATTCCCGATCTAGATCTCTTTGAACCAGACTATGACTTTTCTAATTCTAGCTTAGTTCCAGACTCTCAATTTGTCAACACCACTCAATCCTACGGACTTTACCTTCAAGATCAAATCACGCTGCTCGATAACTTGAAGCTTCTGATTGGCGGTCGCTACGATTGGGTGACTAATGAAAATGAGATTGCTGACTTCGGAGAATTTGGTAATACCACAGACGATCCGCCGCAGAATGATGGAACTTTCAGCCCTCGGATTGGCTTAGTCTACCAGCCCAGCGATACAGTTTCGCTTTATGCCAGCTACAGCCGCTCATTTCGCCCCACCACTGGATTCAACCCAGATGGCAAAGCTTTTGAGCCGACGCGAGGCACTCAATATGAAGTTGGCGTTAAAACTGACTTTTTGGACAATCGGCTCTCAGCGGCTCTAGCCGCCTATTACCTGACCAGAACCAATGTCACTACTGAAGATCCAGACGACCCTCGGTTTTCGATTCAAACTGGCGAGCAGCGCAGTCAAGGTGTTGAGCTAGATATTGGCGGTGAAATTTTACCTGGGTGGAACCTCACTGCCTCCTATGCCTACACCGATGCAGAAGTCACAGAGGATAACGTCACTCCAGAAGGCAACCGCTTGCCCAGTGTACCGGAACACCAGGCTAGTCTGTGGACTACTTATACGATTCAAGAAGGCACTCTGGGGGGTTTAGGATTTGGTCTAGGATTATTCTATGTAAGTGAACGGCAGGGCGATCTAGAGAATTCTTATCAAATTGGGGATTACCTGCGGACGGATGCAGCAGTTTACTATCGCAGAGATCGGTTCAACGCAGCGATTAATATTCGTAACCTATTCGATACCAATTACATTCTCACTACTTTCGGTGCAAGACAAGCTGATAGAGGTGCTCCATTCACAATTGTTGGCACTCTCAGTTGGACGTTTTAGCTTTTACTTCTGCTGATAAAGTTGATTCAATAGGCTGCGTCATTTTACTTATGCACATTTGTCAATGTTTCTACATCGCTTAATTAGTTTGTTAGTGACAGCAGTTTTAGCATTTGCACTTGTGGTAGCTTGTGGCAGAAATCTGGATCATTCTGCTACAAGTTCAAAACAGCCGTTAGAAAACTGCCGAAAGGTACAACATTCGATGGGAGAGGCTTGTGTTCCGCTCCACCCTCAAAGAGTTGTAACCATACATTCATCTATCTTTGCCAATGCAATAGCACTAGGTATTCAGCCCATTGCAACGGCATACGATATGACTGAACCTTTCCCAACCTATCTTCGAGGTAAAGTGAATGGAGTTGAATTAATTGGAGATCTTACCCAACCCAATTTAGAAAAGATTTTGCGATTGAAACCCGACTTAATTCTGGGAAACCCTTGGGCACCAAATAACTACCAACAACTTTCTAATATTGCACCTACGGTAATTCCATTTCGCGATCTTTCCTGGGAGCAAGATTTAACCGAACTCGCTCAGATTTTGGGCAAAGAGAAAGCGGGTGCTCAATTAATTGAGGCATACTGGCAGCGGATCGAACAACTTAAACAAGCCTTAGGAAATCGCCGTTACCAGATGCAAATTTCCGTTGCTGGCACATTTCCTGAATACATTTATGCTTATGGGTTAAATAGTGCTCCTGGTGTCATTTTAAATGATGCCGAATTACAGCGACCGCCATCGCAGAGAAAGAATTCTTACTACGTAGAAAATATTTCTGAGGAATCTCTATCTGAAATTGATGGAGATGTGCTTTTCTGCGTTGTTCGAGGAGGCGATGAAGGCAAAGAGAAGCTTTTACAGAGGCTTACGCAAAAACCTCTATGGCAACAACTTAAAGCAGTTCAGCAAAATCACGCTTATCTTGTAGACTATCACTGGCATCACTTAGATATTCTTGCGATGAATGCCATTGTTGATGACTTGTTCAAATACCTTGTCAACACACTTTAAACTTATGCTAACCGAACTCTTCCCCTAAAAACCGATTGTGCATTACACGCACCACGCGATCGCACGTTTACGCTTTCATAAGTACGATCGCCGATCTTGTAGGATGCGTTACGTAGTGCCTAACGCATCCATAAAAAGCGTGGGTGGCACTACATTGTGAATCACTCAAAGCATTTGGGTAAATTGAGCGATAGAACCTTATATTCTGATGCCAATGACCAATTACCGAAGAGCTTTGATCGCAGGAGGGACTTACTTCTTTACCCAGGTTACTCACCAAAGACAACCTTGGCTTTGTACAGATATTGCGCGTCCTCTATTGCGGGCTGCTTTCCTCAAGGTGCAACAAAAATATCCTTTCACCGTTGATGCAATTGTGCTCTTGCCCGATCATATTCATTGTATCTGGACACTACCACCAGATGATTGTGATTATGCAACCCGTTGGCGATTGATTAAAACCTATGTCACAAAACAAGGGAATATCAAGCCGCAAGCAAGTAGGAGCGAGTCATGCCAGAAACGCCAAGAGGGCATTCTTTGGCAACGGAGATTTTAGGAACATTGCATTCGGGATGAGACGGATTTTGCTCGGCATTGTGATTATATCCATTACAACCCAGTGCGACATGGATTGTGCGATCGGGCTGCCGATTGGCAGTATTCTAGTTTTCATCGATATGTATCGATATGTGACGCAGGGTGTTTATCCAGTTGATTGGGGATTGCAGGGAAAGATGGTTCTACCAATTGATGTCTGGGATGGGTGAAACTCTTTATTGAGCAAGGGTTGAGAATTATATATGTTGGGTGATGCGTTACGCTTCGCTTTTCTGGTATGCCGAAGGCTTTACACATCCTACAAGATCCTGGGAAGCGTTGAGGAAAGGAGCGATCGCCTTTTATACAGTGAAGGGAGTAAAGAGCGATCGCATCGATCAAGTGGTAGGAGAGTGAGGGCGATCGCAGTTTAATTGCAAAAATTGCATCTTTGATGAAATCGTCTTCAAATGAGGCGATCGCGAACTAGCCATTCAAATGGAGCACAATTATGGCAACTTAGTAGACCTCCTGCATGAAGCAAGCAGCATGTGCTAGTTGGTAGTTCAGCAAACCAGCAATCAAATTTAAGCGTAAGCCAAACCACTCTCTACGATTGCGATAGCGCCCAGAAAAGATGCGGAAAATCTTGAAGCGGCGAATCACATGCTCAACTCGCACTCGCAACCTAGCTAACGCTCGATTGTGTTGCTTCTCGGCATCCGGCAGTACTTGTTGTCGCGGTTTCTTGGTGGGAATACAAACACCCCTATGGAGCTTGCCAAATCCCTGATAGCCTCGGTCAGCTAGACACAATTGCGACTGTACAAATGGCAGACGACTGCGCTTGAGTAGCTTGAAGTCGTACGTTTTCCCTTTCTCAACTGCCGTAGCGATCATCTTTCCAGTTTCAAATTCGACTAACAGTTGTGACTTTATTGTGTGACTTTTCTGCTTGCCCGAGTAGTAGCGTTTTTGTTTTTTTTTGGACGTTCGATTTCCATTTCACCTACATCGACCATGAAAACCTTCCACTCCCATCCAGGTTGATACAAGTGACGCTTGCTTGGCAATCGCAACCTGCCACATTTGATTAACAAGTCTTCGACTTTCCTGATGATGCGACTAACCGTCGTTTCGTGCAGTCCCCAACTGGTGGCGATATGAAACTGGTGCTCGTTATTCGCGCCAATACTCCAACGTCACAAGCAATTGGTCTTCAACGCTCAATTTGTTTTGTCCGCCACGACGACCTTGGCGTTCTAAGTCAGGACGCAAGACCTCAACCATATTGTCAAACGTATCACGACTGACTCCACATAATCGCTTGAACTGTGTGGTTGAAAGGTTTTGTAAATCAGTGTAAGACATGGCAGTTCCTCGATTTCTTGACTCTTGCCACACTTTTACTCCACTTTGCAACCCCGTGTTTCCAACTGGCACACTTTTCTAGTATTCATGTCTAGTATTCATGCACGAGGTCTATTGTTTTGCGATGTAATTGAGCTAGATAGTGCCGCAATCGCATATTTTCACCTTCTCCCAAGGGGAGACGCTGCGCGAACGACTCGTGTCATATAAGTTTTGCTCACAATCTGGTCTGCCGCTGGAATAAATCCTGGGTAGACACTCCAACCATCAGTGACATAGAAACAACACTGCCATGCTCTAACCACTGCCCATAAAGGTTCAAATGTCTTTGCACTATGGTCACCTAACACCCAACCTAAGATGCCTACTCTAAAGTGGTCTACTGCTGTCCACAGCCAAATTTTGTTTTTTTAGATCCAACAAATGTTTCTAGTTCATCAAGTTCTCCAACTTGTGGGGTTTGTTGTGGAGCATCAGCATCAGGTAGGTGTTCTCCAACTTGTTTGACCCAGTAAATGATAGTTGTATGGTAAACCCCTGTAACTCGTTCAATACCTCGAAAACCCATGCCATTGACATACATGCGTAAGCATTGCTGCTTGATATCACTACTGTATCCTTGAGGTGCGCTATAGCTATCAATGAATTGACGACGACAACTGACACAAATGTAATTTTGCTTACCTCTTCTCTTTCCGTTCTTACGGACATGAGTAGATTGGCATTCTGGACATTGCATTAGAACTCATCCTAATTCCTCCCTCCATTATGCAACGCCTCAGCCTTTTAAAGAAAGAATTAAGTATAAATAGTGAGATGAAATGGTATGCTGACAAGGGCAAGTAGTTAGCTGATACCTTTAATGACTCGTACCATCGCACTCTTTAATCAAGCAGGTGGGGTGGGGAAAACAACCTTGACCCAGAACTTGGGGTATCATCTCCAAGCACGGGGACATCGAGTATTATTGATTGACCTCGACCCCCAAGCCTCCCTAACCACCTTCATGGGCATCGATCCGGACACCTTGGAAAAAACCCCATTCGATGCGCTAATTAATGAAGAACCTCTATTTGTTCTAAAGGATCTTCAGGGAATTCATTTGGCTCCGGCTAATATTAATCTGAGTGCCGCAGAGATTCAGTTGGTTAATCTGGATTTTCGCGAAGTACGCCTTAAAGAAGCGCTCGACCCGATCAGAGAAAACTATGATTTTATTTTGATTGATTGTCCACCTAGTCTGGGTCTACTTAGCTATACAAGTCTTGTGGCGGCTACTCACGTTCTGATTCCAGTTGAAACTCATTTCAAAGCATTTCAAGGAACTAATCTACTTTTACAAACGATCGCGAAAGTGAGAAAGCGAGGTAACCGAACATTAGAGATTGCAGGTTTTGTTCCTTCTCGCTATGCTGCTAACAACTCTCAAGACAAGCGCACGCTACAAGCAATCCGCGAACAATTTGGTAAAGTCGGTACTGTTCATGACGCTATTCCTCGTTTGACTGCGTTTGTTGACGCTTCTGAAGAACAAGTACCTCTAGCTGTTTACGATCCTCACAATCCTGCTCTAAAAATTCTCGACCAACTAGCTGCTCAGATGGAGACTCTCAATGACCCGCCAACCAAGCTCTCGTCGTAAGAGCGATAAGCCGTACAAATCTCAAGCCAACCTTGATGTGTTATTTGGTGAGGAGGAAGTAGCAACTTCGTCGCAAACTGTAAAGTTAGATGCGATTATTCTTCCTGAACGACAACCACGACGCTATTTCGATCCAGAGAAATTGGAGCAGTTGACAGAATCAATTAAGGCGCATGGTATCTTAGAGAACTTACTAATTCGCCCTGTAGAAGAAAAAGAAGGCTTATACGAGCTAGTTGCTGGCGAGAGAAGGTATCGCGCTGCCCAAGCCGCTGGTTTGACAGAAGTTCCAGTGGCTATTCGGCAGCTTACTGACGAACAGGCTATTCAAGTTTCTTTAGTCGAAAATTTACAACGCGAAGATTTGAATCCAGTTGAGGAGACTGAAGCCATTTTACAACTTTTAGCATCGCGGCTCAAAAGCGCTGAAAGTGACGTCAGTTCGTTACTTTATCGAATGCTGAATGACGTTCAAAGAATGACTAATAACGTTATTAGTCAACCCGAAGCCGAGACTGTTAAGCAGGTATTCGCGGAATTAGGGTTAATGGAGTGGGAATCATTTATTAACAATCGACTGCCTTTATTAAGGCTGCCAGAGGAGATTTTAGAGGCATTGCGCTCAGGACAAATCGAGTACACAAAGGCGAAGGTGATCGCTTCAGTGAAGGACGAGCAGCAAAGAAAAGAATTACTAGCACAGGCAATTCAAGAAAACCTATCTCTCAGTCGAATTCGAGAACGATTGAACTCGATTCAACCCAATAAAGTTTCATCTCCATCTCCTCAATCTCACATTCAAACAATAAGCCGTCGTCTCAATCAATCAAAACTCTGGGACAAAGACCCGAAAAAGTGGAAGCAAGTGCAGGGTTGGTTGCAAAAGATAGAGAAGCTGCTAGAAGAGGGACAGTAAATAAAGTTAAAAATTGATGTTTTGAGTAAACTTCACCAAATTCTTACACAGACTAAGTGATTTTCCTATTGGTTTCTTCAAAGAAAATTAGCCATTCTGGAGAGTGAATCATTCATGAACGATTCACGCTAACGATGAATCATTCAACAACTCACCGCGAGGTTCCGCGACGGTTAGCTGTGCTGATTTTGTCCGAGGAGCGGGGGCGAAGTCCAGAATATCCGCTCGATCCGAGCTTAATCAGCAAGTGGTGTGCCGACCTTGGCTTTGAGCTAGGGCTGCGGTATTTTACTGAGGAGCAGTTTCAGCAGCTAAGGGTTGTCAATCAACACTACGCTTCTGGCGGAACCCGAAGGGAACTCTTACAGAAACTAAGGAAGATCCAAAATGGTAACGCTTGAAGATTTAATGCAACACGGTTCGCGGCGTAAGGTTGAAGGAATTGCTGCTAAGATGGGCTACCCCAAAGGCACAACTCAATTTCCTGATGAGGTTTTGGAGGAAGTCAAGAACCAATGTGGAAAAAAGCGCTCGGTTAGTGCCAAAGCTGCTGATGCAGCGGAAGACGAAGCAGTTTCCACAGCTGAGGCTGATTTAAAGAGTATTGAAGTTGCCGCAGAAAATCGCGCCGCCGGAATGTTGGTGGCGCTCGACACGCTGACAATGGTTAAGTGCGCTACTCGCAAGTTTTCCGACTCTAACCTTCAACAAGCAGTAGATGAATCACAGGGGAGACTGCGACAGTTCCTTAGTGGAGTGGCAACGGTGTATGACCCTGAAGCTTTTTTAGCGCAAACTCCTCTAGCGTTGGAAGCATCTGGGGAGAGTGGTTCGATGCGATCGCTTCCAGTCAGCAGCAACTCGCCAAAGAGTACCGAAAAAGAAAGCAAGCAAGAATCAGGGCGCAAGTCATCGGCGGGACGCTGATAGCGATCGCTGTTCTTGGGCTTTATCTTAAGCCGCACGTAGAGTGTAGAAGTTACTATGGGCATCAAGCAACATCGACGCAGACTCGCTAGCGGCGAGGAGCGGACTTATATTTATGAAGTTAGTCACGAGCAGCGGCGAAGTGTAGGAGTTGTCACGAGTTCCAGTTCCGATTCCGTTTCGCCACTCCTCTATAGAGTGGAAGAAAAAAATCGGATTGTCGCCGCGCTAAAAGCAGATTCTAGTTTGCTCGTTATCGGAGAACCTGGTTGCGGGAAAACAACTTTAGTAGATAGTGTTGCTGTGGATCTAGCTGAAGCTGGGTTTCCTTTAGCAACGACTAATCCGGCAACTCCAAAGCAAATTCTACTCTCAATTGCTGCTCAGCTTGGTGCTGATACCGAGTCCATCGAGGGTAAGGCACTTACCGTAACAGGGTTGATGGAAGCGATCGCTGAGTTTTTGAGCGAGACTACGGCTTTTCTCTTAATCGATGATGCTCACCGTCTTTCGGTGTCAATTCGCTGTTGGTTAGAAGAATTACATAGTGGTGGTCAGCCGATGCTACTAGTTGCCTCGCGTCCGCCCGCTAAAGACATTTTTCTCAAGCTACCTCGGATTGAGTTACAACCCTTGTCGCACCGCCAGATTCGAGAAATTATGCAGCAAGCTGCTGGAGAACTGGGGATAGAGTTATCTGCTGCACAATTAGCACAACTACAGCAAAGGTGCGGTGGAAATCCCATGCTTGCTAAGCGAGTAGTACGCGAGGAATATTTAGGTTTGGAGGAAAACAGTCCAGACCACACGCAATGGGTTGATGGTACTCCATTCCTCATTGCTGGATTGATGGTTTTCACAATCGTTAGATTTATTGGTCTTGGGCTAAATAGCACTTCGCTGTACCTGATTGGCGGACTTGTTGGCGTTACGGTGGGAATTGTGCGCTTGCTGTTGTACAGCTTGCCCAAGAAATCAACGAGGTTGGGGCAATGAAAAGCATTACTCACGCAGTTTTTGCCACTACTGCAACTTCGCTGTTCTTGGGAACGGCTGAACCAACGTTATTATTGACGGGCGCTTTAGCTTCTCAACTACCAGACGTTGATACTTCAAAAAGTATTCCAGGACGCATTTTGTTACCTATTTCATCTTGGTTAGAAAAGCGCTATCCGCATCGCACGATTACTCACAGTTTCCTAGCAACAGGGGCAATCGCACTTGTTACTTTGCCAATTGCGTTAATCACAACCAAGCTGTGGCAAGCTCTAGTGTTGGGGTATTTTTGCGGGTGGTTTGCGGACGTGTTTACAAAAAGTGGCGTGGCAGCATTTTATCCGTCAGCAGCACGGCTCGTGATTCCAGGCAATCCGCAGTTGCGACTATCAACAGGAAGTCCCGCTGAATATTTTGTGATAGCATTGCTGATTCTGGTAGCGATCGCGCTTCTCGCTATCAATAGTAATGGCGGTATTTTAAGGACCTTTAACTCAACGCTAGGCATTCCATCAGGTGCTGTTGAAATTGTCAATAGCGAGGGGTCGCAGTATTTATTGATGGCTCAAGTTTACGGACGCTGGGCGATCGCTCAGCAGTCGGTTAATGAAAAGTTTGAAGTCGTGCGACCACTGACGCAAACAGATTTGTTGCTCAAGGATGCTTCAGGCAAACTCTACCGAGTGGGTAGTTCGCAAAATTGTCAGATTATCGCTAGCCGGATTTTAATTGAACGCAGTAGCCCAATACAACTACAAGTTCAAGAATTACAATTATCAGATCAAGTTGTTGCTGAAGTTTTGACACAGTATCAAAACTCAACAAGCGAACGAACGTATATCAACGGTACTCTAACTGTCGAAGATGCTGAGGATTTAGTTGTGCCTACTCATGCCGATTCTTTCGACACGATTACGCTGCAATACGGTCGCGAAATGGGAGTTGTGCGCTTAGAGTCAGCAAGTCCTACAGAAGTCATGCATTTATTAGGTGATTACTACGCATCTGGCAGCTTAATTATTCGTACAGTGGAGGTATTGTAATGTTTCAGAAAAAAGCTAAGCCATTGCCAGAGCCAGTGTTGAAGGTAGTGCGCAATGCACCGACGGTTGCACCAGTAGCAACTTCACCTGGAATTTTGCTTGGGGAAAATACTCGTTGGAATCCTGAGCTTTTACCTAATGCCCATATTGCAATTATTGGAGCAAGCGGTTCGGGAAAGACGCAAACATTAAAGGCGATCGCCTACGAACTACACCGCCTTTACTCAAACACGCAAATTATTTTGATAGATTTCCACGGCGACCAGGAAGTTGAGGGAGAAGTTGTTTATCCTTTACATATGGCTTCGCCTTATGGAATTAACCCATTAGTAGTTAACCCAGATCCCGAAGGTGGTGGTCCCAATCTGCAAGCAATTGCAGTAGCAGCAACGCTCAAGAAAGTTTTAGTATTAGGTCCTAATCAAGAAGGCAAATTACTAGAAATTTTCAAAACTTGCTATCAAAAGCGGGGAATTGTTCAGGAGAAACCAGACACTTGGTTATTAGAGCCGCCTAACTTTGATGACTTAGAGGAAGAGATCAATCGCCGCAGTATTGAAACCGTTACTGATGAAGAAACGCAAGCCTCGGCTCAAACTATCAATCCACTAGATTTACCGCAATCAACTCCACCAAAAGCCCCAGGGATTTATTTTGTGTTGCAAGGCGAGAAGGTTATATACGTGGGGGCATCGATGAATTTACTAAATAGACTTACAGGCAACCATCACGTTCTTAAAAAGGTTAGCAAGAGCGCCGTAGTACATTGGTATCAGCAAGACAGCGAGTGGGAACAGCTTCTTAAACTAGAAACTGCTTTGATTAAAAGATTTGAGCCAAATTTTAATGAGTTAGAACTTAAACCGAAGTGTAAAGAAAGTGAAAAACTCCGGCTTAAATTAGCAGCTACTTTTCAGTATGGGATCTTTTCTAGACCGCAGCCTAAGTTTGAAGAACGACTAATTCGAGTCGATTTATCCAAGTTACCTCCCGCACTCCAATCAATCGCTGCCGAGTCGTTGGCTAGACAGTTGATGGATAAACATAGACTAATGGGAGAAATAGCAGGCAAAATTCCTCGGACATTTTTGTTCATCGATGAAGCCAAGGAGATGCCTAAAAATTCGGGTAATAGTTGCGATCGCATCACAGCTGATGGCAGAAAGTACGGATTAGCTTTGGTTGCTGCCTCTCAGTCCGAGCGTCATTTATCAGCAGACCTGATTGGTAACTCAGCGACGAAGATTGTGCTGCCAGTGGACCAGACCGAAGTTCGGTCAGTTGCTAAAAAGTTTCGGTTTGCGGAAGAGAGGGTAGCACGACTTTCACCTTTACAAGCACTGTGTAGGTTTGGCAAGGATGCGTCCCAAGTTGATATCATGCCTTACTTTCAGCGATTGGAGAGTGAAGAATGAGCAAAATTTCTATTTTGCCTCCTTTAGAAACTACCAAGAAGCAACCTCACGCTTCTCGGACAGCAGAGGTTTTTCAAGCTTTAGACGAAGCTCAAGCCCAGGGTATTACAACATATGACGCGCTGATTGATTTTGTGCGGGAAAAGACGGGTACGGGTTGTTCGCGGAAGTTGATTAGTAAGTGGAAGAAAGAACGCGCCACTGTAGCAAAGCGCGAAACTGATATACAGAATCTGCCAGATGCGGTTACTGCTCCAAACAAAGAGGTACAACCGCAACAGCAGCCTGAAACTAGGCAAAAATAGAAGGTTGGTGCAACCGAGGGCAACCCTGACTTGAAACCACTGATGTGTATAGGTTTCAACTTTTGCCTCTTAATGATGAATGATACCCGTTTTCACCCCTTGTTAATAAGTTTTCTAAATATACTAGTTTGACTATATTTGACAAACTATCTTAAATCTGCATTTTTGATAAATACGACTATCTATTCATTTATGCTCAACTCTTACTGAGATTACCTGAACGGAGAAGAGAGTGAATGGTCAAACCACATTGGGATACAGAAGAACTCATCGAAAATTGAACACTTCTTCCCCAAGAATTAGAACGGGTCAATAAGAAAGTCGGTGCTAATCAGATTGGTTTTGCCATTTTACTAAAATCTTTTCAACTAATGGCTCGTTTTCCTAACTCTTCAGCCGAAATACCAGACCTTATTATCTTTTACATCGCCTCACAACTAAAAATTGACCCTAACTTGTATTCTTAATACAATTGGCAAGGGCGTTCTCTCAAAAATCATCGTGCAGAAATTCGTCAGTTATTCGAGTTTCGGATTGCTACTCTCTCTGATTCGGAGGAGATATCCAATTGGTTAATTGAAAACATTTTACCCAATGAACAAAGATTTGAACCCCTCCTTCAACTTATCTATCAAAAGTTTCGTAACTTACAAATCGAACCCCCAACCCCAAAACAGGTTGAACGTTTAATTCGTAGTGCTATTCACCAACACGACTTCTTATTCTGTAATCAAACTTTCTCTCAACTTACTTCCACAAATATTGAACAAATCGACATTATCCTCACCACCGAAGAAACCAATAACATAGAAAAAGCTGAATCAGAGAAGCCTCAGGAAAAACTTAAAGCATCGGACTTGGCTTTTCTCAAAACTGACCCAGGTCTAGTGGGGCTATGTAGTTTCTTAACTGAAATAGAAAAGCTCAAACGTATTTGATCTGTTGGTTTACCTCCTGATTTATTCAGGGGAATATCGCCGAAACTCGTTTTTATATTGGTCAAAGTGATGCCTATCCTAACCTACAACCGATTCTGATCCGTCCGATTAATTGGGATTTGATTCGCCAGCAGTATGACCAGATGGTGAAGTCTGCCACAGCTTTGAGGTTGGGAACGGCAGAAACCGAAGCCATATTAAAACGTTTTAGCAAAAATCCGATTGTTCACCCTACCTATCCAGCTTTGCTGGAATTGGGTCGAGCAATTAAGACAATTTTCCTGTGTCAATATCTCCAAGATGAGGCAGTACGACGGGAAGTTAATGAAGGCTTAAATGTGGTGGAAAGATGGAATGGGGTTAATGATTTTATCTTTTACGGTAAAGGTGGGGAGTTTGCCTCATATCGCTTGGAAACTCAGGAGTTATCCATGTTATCTTTGCATCTATTGCAAATATGTTTGGTGCATGTGAATACCTTGATGATTCAGAATGTACTAGCTCAGGAGCATTGGGAGCAAAAGCTTACTGCAACTAATTTAAGAGCAATTACACCTTTGATTTTTAGTCATGTCAATCCTTATGGCACGCTCAAGTTGGATATGACCGAAAGAATTGCTCGGCTAACGCAACTATCGGTAGCTTAATCCGGAAAGAAACTCTCAAACCTTTGGGGTGTCATCTGCATATAACAAACTGTATAGTGAATATTCTTATGACCTAAATAATCTTGAATTGCCCTAGTGTCGTGTCCCAGGGAAGCTAAATAGTAGCCACAAGCGTGGCGCAGTTGATGGGGATGATGCTATTAATGGTATTCGGGCTAATTGTCCTGCTCTAGCTACGATGTGGCGAATTGAGCGAGTTGATAGAGGAGCTTTTCGTTCTGATACGAAAACGTATTGGGTATCAAGATAACTCTTGAAAATTTGACGTAAAGCTCTGAGTTCTGGAGAACGTAGGGGATGAATGCTATCATGACCATGTTTGGCTCTTCGGACTTCGATGTAGCCTCCTACTAAATCTATCTGCGACCATTTCAGAGCTACTAATTCAGCGGTTTTCAGCCCGTAACGAAACATCAGTAGAATAACCGCTGCATCTCTGACACCATGACGACCTACTTTTTTGGCGGCGCTCATCATGGCTTGGACTTCCAAGATGCGTAGATATTCTCGTTCTGATGAGGATGATTTTTTCGGTGGTGGTAGAGGGCGAGAAAATATCTTTGCCGAAAAGGGAAGTTGGCTGGTGAGAAATAGCATGGGTCAATCCCTCATGCTGGGGTAGATATTTCCAGCATACTTTGCCTAAAAGGAGACAAAGAAGGCAAAGTTATGATTTGTATTACTTATCAATTTAGCCCAAAAAAAGGGTTGACTTTTGCGACAACACTGAGCACTGCCCCTGGTTGCACGAACCTTCTATTTTCGCCTAGTTCCCGTTTATTGGTCGCTTCCTTCGTTGCAAACGTTGATGCAAACGTAGCTTCCCTGCTGCTAGTTCTTCGCTTCTAAAATCCTCTAGTTGAAGTTTTGGATCATTTGCTTGACTGAAGTAGTCTGTAAGTGCGCTGATCGTCGGATGACGAAACATTTCCACTAAAGAAATATTAAAGGTAAATTTGGCACGGAGCTGGTTGTGAACTTTGACCATCAATAAAGAATGTCCACCTAACTCGAAAAAATTATCATGAATACCAATTTTGTCTACTTTGAGGACTTGTTGCCAAATTTGGGCGATCGCTTGCTCGACTTCTGTCCTTGGGATCGCATATTGAGTCTCAAGTTCTGGGCGAGTTAGTTCTGGAACGGGTAAAGCTTTGCGGTCAATTTTACCGTTAGCTGTAAGTGGCAGTTTGTCAATCGATATAAATACGGAGGGAATCATGTATGCTGGCAATTTCGTCGTCAAAAAGTGCCGCAACGTACTCGCGAGATTAGTGCCACAATCTGCCGTCAGCACAACATAAGCAACCAAACGATCCTCGCAGTTCTCGTCATGATGCAACACAACAACGGCTTGTTGTACCTGTGGATGTTGAGTCAATACTGTTGCAATCTCTCCCAATTCAATCCGAAAACCCCGCAACTTGACTTGGTAGTCGATGCGTTCTAGATATTCCAGCGCTCCATCACTGCGATAACGTACCAAATCTCCTGTTCGGTATAACCGTTCACGACCATCTGTTGTGAACGGATTGGGAATAAACTTCGTCGCAGTTAACTCAGGTTGATGCCAATAGCCGCGTGCTATGCCTGCACCACCAATGTATAGTTCTCCTGGTACGCCAATTGGCACAGGTTGCAAAGTCTCATCAAGCACATAAAACTGTGTATTCGCCAGCGGTTTACCAATGGGAGTTGTAGTAAGTTCGGTGTTTTCTTCCGTTAAGTAAAATATACTTGACCATATTGTTGTTTCAGTTGGTCCGTATACGTTCCATACTTGCGTTGCGCGTGCGAGTAATTGCTTCACTAATGTACTTGATAATGCTTCACCACCACTGATTGCTTTTAGGTTTTGACTACCGCGCCAGCCGCTATCAATAAGTAAGTTCCATGTTGCAGGTGTCGCTTGCATCACGGTTGCTTGCTGCATTGTTAAATATTGTTGTAAGCTGTTGCCATCAATGGCATGGGTGCTATTAATAACAACACTTGCGCCAACGATCAGCGGTAAATACAACTCGACTGCGGCGATGTCAAATGCGATCGTTGTTACTGCCAACCAGCGATCGTCGGATGTTATTTGCAAATGTTGCTGCATACTTTGTAGTACATTCACTAAGGCAGAGTGTACAACTTGTACGCCTTTGGGGTTGCCGGTAGAGCCGGAGGTGTAGATAATATACGCTAGATGCTTTGGTATGATTTGATGAGGTGGATTGTCTTCGCTGTAGTGTGCAATCATCTCCCAGTCGCGATCGAGATTGATATTGATAGCGTGTGGTACTAGAGGTAATCTGATATTGTCTTGCGTTAAGATTACATTGACTCCAGCATCTTCGAGCATATACTGCAACCTTTCGGGTGGATAGCTGGGATCAAGCGGGACATAAGTACTACCAGCTTTAAGGGTTCCGAGTAGCCCGATTAGCATGGCAATACTACGATTTAAACAAACTCCTACTCTCGTTTCTGTTGTGATGTAGGTTACTTGCAGTAGATAGTGTGCTAGTTGATTAGCACGTGTATTGAGTTGTTCATAGGTAATGTGTTCGTTTTCAAAAACGGCGGCGATCGCATCAGGCGTTTTTTGTGCTTGAGTAGCAATTAATTGGTGAATACATTGTGGAAATATTTCAGTTTTTGTATTATTCCATTGCCTAAATAATCCGCGTTCAGCAGATGTTAATGTAGGTAATTCTGACAAACAGCATTCTGGATTAATTAATATAGCTTCCAGCAATGTTTGTAAATGATCAAGCATCCGTGATATTGTTGTGGATTCAAAGCGCTCGCCATCATATAAAATTCGTAAATTTAGTACTGAATCAACTGCAATGTAAAGTGATAAAGGATAATTATTTTGCTCAATTGTGTAGATATTTTGAATATTGATGTCTGCTACTGATTTTACAGGATAATTTTCAAATATAACTAAACTTTCAAATAAAGGTAGTCCTCGATCAACATTGCTCCAACGCTGAATTTCAAACAATGGAGTATATTCGTATTGCTGTAATTCGGTTTGTTGCTGCTGAAGTTGGTGCAACCAGGGAATAACTTTTTGCAGCGGCTTAATTTGTACTCGCATTGGTAGAGAATTAATAAGTAAACCTACTATTGATTCCGAGTTGGGTAATGATGCTGGACGACCCGAACAAGTTGCACCGAAAACGATATCATTTTCACCACTGTATCGACTTAACATCAAGGCGAAAGCACCTTGAATCAGAGTATTAAGTGTCAATTTGTGCTGTTTAGCAAAAGCTTGTAATTGTGATGAAGTTTGTGGCGATAGTTTTTTCTCCTGTTCTTGATTGTTAGTATTAGTTTGAGTTAAATGTGATTTTTTATCTACTTTAAAAGGTGTGGGTGTGGTAAATCCTGCCAAAGTTTTGCACCAAAATTGTCGGCTTTGGGCTATATCTTGCTGTTGTAACCAAGCAATATAATCGCGGTAGGGAGTTGTTTTTTCTAGAGTTAATGCTTGATTTTTACTCAAAGCTGTGTAGCAAGTTAAAACTTCTCCAAGCAATAAAGAAACAGACCATCCATCGAGTAAGAGGTGATGATAGTTCCAAACACATTGATATAATTCTAGCTGTTTATGAATTAAAGTCAAATTCATTAAAGGTGCTTTTGCTAGATTGAATCCTGCTTGGCGTTGATTTTGTAGTAAGGTGTCAAGCTGTTGTTGTTGAGTTTTGATATCGATTGATCGCCAATCTAAAAAAATTATTGGAATTTTAATTTTTCGTCCGACCACCTGTAGCGGCTGTTCTACTTTCTCCCAAACAAATGCTGTGCGTAATACTGCATAACGTTCAGCTACTTTTTGCCAAGCTTGTTCAAATGCTGTGATATCGAGGACACCAGAGACTTCAAAACTAACCTGAATTATATAAACTCCTGAATTAGGAGCATAGAGACTATGAAACAGCATTCCCTGCTGCATTGGAGAAAGTGGATAAATGTCCTCAATCTGTTTAGTGTTCGTTGATGTCATGAATCTCCTTCTGTAGGTAGGTAATGGGTAATGACTGTTTCTGGCAATGACCTATTACCAGTTACCAATCACCATGAGAGTTCTCATATTTATTTCTATGAGCTATCAATAATAATGTTGCGAGAATTGCGAATAAGCTACCTGTAATAAAAGTTGCTTGCGAACTGCCCAATTCCCATAAACTACCAGCTAATAAACTCGCAGGGAGTAGCGCAAATCCTACAACTAAGTTTAGAAAACCAAACGCAGTACCGCGTAGCTGAGGTGGTACTTTATCAGAAATGAGCGCGAGCATTATACCCTGAGTCATGCCTAAATACAATCCATAAAAAGCAAATAATCCCCAAATTTGCCAAGGTGTTTGTGCAAAGGCAAAACCAATATATACTAGAGCGTATAGTACAAATCCACCAACTAATAGTTTAAATCTACCTAGGCGATCGCTCAGTATTCCTACTGGATAAGCACTAAAAGAATAAGCGATATTCATGACAACTACTGTTAATGGTACTAGTGGAGCAGAAATACCAATTTGCGACGCGCGTAACAGCAAAAAAGCGTTGCTAGAGTTCCCTAAATTGAATATTAGTGCTACTACAACAAGTATCCAATATTCACTATTTAAACTGTTTAATTGCCAACGAAAAGAAGTATAATTTTTATTAGCGGTGTTTACTTTAGCTTCACGTAAACCTCCTGCTAATACGATGACTGCCAGAATACCTGGGATGAGTGCTAACCAAAAAACAAGGCGAAAATTTTGTTGAGAAGCTGCCATTAAACTAAAAGCAATTATTGGTCCTAAAAAGGCACCAATTGTATCCAGAGATTGACGTAATCCATAAGCAGCACCGCGATTTTCTGGGTTTGTTGAATCAGCAACTAAAGCATTGCGGGGTGCTACGCGAATACCTTTACCAAAGCGATCGCCAAACCGCGCGATCAAAACTCCAGTAGGGCTTGTCGTTAAAGCAAACAGCGGTTTCACTAATGTTGATAATCCATAACCTAGTACAACTAATTGCTTGCGGTGTCCTAGATAATCACTTAAAGTACCTGAAAAAACTTTCAAAAGCGAAGCGGTTGCTTCGGCGACTCCTTCGATTAGCCCAACAGTTAATACACTTGCTCCTAAGACCGAAACTAAAAATAAAGGTAACAGCGAATGAATCATTTCGGAGCTAATATCTGTTAGCAAACTACCAAGCCCTAAAATCCAAACATTGCGGGGAATTTTACTAAGATTTTGATTCATGCGTTTGCAACAACTGTGCATTCCATAATGGAGTTTATCGCTCTTATTGTGGGAGAAGTTTTAGATGAGTTCCTCGTTTGCCAAGATACCTTTTTCTAGAACTAAAATTAAATCGACACCAACAATCGGGGTTTTGCGTCATTAATCTGTGCGATCAGAAGTTGATTTGGGCGCGATCGCAAATGAACCATCGGGTAAGATTGCAACTGAAACACGACCAATTCGCACCCATTGCCCTTTATCAGAATTCATAACATCTCGAATGCACACGGGTATAACTCCATTGGGCGGAAATACCCACCACACACCATTGCGACAAAATGGTTCCGTATATCCATGAAGTTCGCACCACTGTTCGCGCACACAGCGAATTGCACTTGCTAAGTCGGGATACACAGCTTCACACGATTCTGGTGTTGGAGATGTTGAATTAAGATACATTATTGTCTGAGAAGGCAGGGGATAAAAGGGAAATTTCGTTAATAGAATAGGGGTTTTTATATTCTATATTAGGGACTTTGATACAAATGTCAGGCTTTCCATCAATAAATTCGCTCTGCTTAAAACCAAATAGCAAAATACAGAAGACTAAATCTTTATCTTTTGGTAGAAATGTTTACTTAAATCTTCTGCCTTTCTTCGGTACAATTTACAAGCCAAATTCTTGTTTAATTTGAGCAACCCAAGCTTTAATTCGCTTTTCGCTTAAGTCAGATTGGCTCGTTTCATCTAAAGCCAACCCAACAAATTTACCATCTTGCACCGCTTTAGATTGCCGAAACTCATAACCTTCTGTAGACCAATAGCCAACCGTCGTACCACCAAGCGCCGAAATTTTTGCCTCTAAAATTCCGATTGCATCTACAAAATTATCATCGTAGCCCAATTGATCGCCTAACCCAAAATAAGCAACTTTCTTGCCTTGAAAGTCGATATCATCTAACTCATCGTAAAATCCTTGCCAATCGGACGATAACTCGCCAATATTCCAAGTTGGACAGCCAATAATAATATACTTGTATTGCTCAAAGTCGCTAGCTTCGGTGTTGTAAATAGGATATAAGGTCACGAGTTCGCTACCTAATTCTTGCTGAATTGCTTTGGCAGCTATTTCTGTACTTCCAGTTTCGGTTCCGTAAAATAGTCCGCTTGTCATTGTGTTACATTTTGTTGATGTGCTGGAGATAATTGCAGAGCGCTATGGTTTTGTTGCAGCAATGAGGAGAGTCATCTGCTGTTGCGAAAATCGCAACTTGACAAAATTAGCTTGAATGAGCCATTGTTGCAGCGTTGGTTTTGACCAGGTACGCGCGCCGCTCATTGCAAAGTACACAAGCGAGATAAATCCTTCAAATGCAGTTAGTTTGCGGGTATTGCCAGGATGAAATGGTTCTAGGATCAGGAGTGTTCCGTTGGCGCGCAATGCCTGAAATGCTTTTTGGATGGCAACCTGACATTGTTCTGCGGATAAGTTATGCAAGATGTTAAATAGCAAAACGACATCATAATTACTACCCCATTCGTCTTCTAGCAAGTTTCCAGTTATATACTGAATGCGATCGCTCAAGTTAGCTTTGGCAACGACAGTCGTTCCATATTCAACAGTTTGTGGCAATTCGAGGATATCGGTGTTCAAGTCGGGGTATTTTTGACAAAAGGCGATACTATACTGCGCGGGACCACCTGCGACATCAAGAAGGCGCTGCGGTGGACGATCAAACTTTGCCCATTTGATCAATTTGGGGAGCGATCGCTGCGGATAGCTTTCGAGAAATGTTAGGTAATTTGCCCAACACTCAGATGAGGGTGGTGCAAAGTGAAAGTTTGACCGCTTGCTTGTGCGAATTTTATCTTCTAGTTGTGCGAGATTGCGACTGACATCACTCAAGAAAAAATAAACAAAGTCTTTTCTACTGCGATTTCCAGAATCCGTGAAGTATTGAATTGCGTCTTGAGTCAATTGATAGCGTTCGTGCTGGCGCTGCACGAGTCCAAATCCTTCTAAGCTTTCTAAGAGAACTTGCACCCCAAATTCATCAGCATCGATTGCTGCGGCGAGTTCAGTCGCCGTCATTGTTTGTTGATGTAGATGCTCGAACACATTCAACCGAATCGCGGCGATCGCTACTTGGCTCAAGCCCATACTGAGTACAGGGAGTAATGCAGCTTGGGGAATAAGTCCAGCTTGCAAAACTGCACCTTCAAGTAAATTATCAGCACCGAGAGTGAGTTTCATTGTTCTCTCCTTTGTGGTGGGTAATACAGTTCGTTGTGCAAGCTCCAACCCGTGACTTGCTGAATATAGGCGTGGGTACTGATTCTTTGTTGTTTGGCTCTTGTTGCCAGTAATCTGCAGTCAAGACCCAATTTCTCGCAGAGTTCGCGTTGTCGTAAGCCTATTGGTGGTTGCATTAAAGTAGAAATCAACAGTACGTTATCAGCAATTTAAAGTCGGGCTAAGGCTGCGCTGAGCAATTGCAGACTTACCAACTTAGAATTGACTGATACTTACACTAACGCAAGATCGCGTTCCATCTCTGCACGATACTGCCCTAAACTTGCGGCACTGTTGCACTTTGCTCGATGTAGTAGTTGTTGCTGTGCTTGAGCTACATTCGCATCATTACCACGCCAGGTTTCTAATGCAGGCTGTTGAATAGCGCGTGCATAGGAGAAGGTAATTTGCCACGGACAATGCGATTTGTATTTGGCATTCATCAGATTGAGATGCTCACTCGCCTGTTTATTGCTTTGTCCGCCAGAGAGAAAAGCGACACCAGGTACGCTTACCGGAACGTTCTTTAATAAGCACTGAATTGTCATCTCTGCGACTTGTTCTGCAGGAGCTTGAATTGGACACGCTAAACCCGAAATGATCATGCTAGGTTTAAGAATCATTTGGTCATAGGCGACACCCTGGCGATATAACTGCACAAATACTGCGTGTAGTGTTTCATCCGTAACTTCATAGCAGCGTTCGATGGTATGGTTGCCATCAATCAAAACTTCCGGCTCCACAATGGGTACTAATCCTCCCTCTTGGCACAAAGCAACGTAACGCGCCAGCGCATGGGCATTAGCTTCAATGCAAGCACGACTAGGAATGCCTTCTCCTATCGTTATGACTGCACGCCATTTAGCAAACCGAGCACCCATTTTGTAATACTCGGCAATGCGATCGCGCAATCCATCGAGTCCTTCAGTGACTTTCTCTTGCGGATGTCCTGCTAAATCTTTCGCACCCGTATCTACTTTGATGCCAGGAATCATTCCACCATCCTGCATTACCTTGACAAACGGGACTCCCGCTTGAGTTGATTGGCGAATCGTCTCATCGTACAAAATAGCACCACTGATAAATTCACCCAGTCCAGGAGTTGTGAGAATTAGCTCGCGATATGCCCGTCGCCGATCTTCTGTAGCAGGGATGCCCAGTTTTTCAAACCGCTTGTTACACGTGCCATTACTTTCATCCATTGCTAGGATGCCCTTACCAGCAGCTACCATTGCCTGTGCCGTTTGTTTCATTTCCACTGCATAGTTGCTCATGAAAAGCTCCTTGTTGTATTGCATTTTTTAATCTGATGCTAAACATCTTGCCTTAATTAAGAATTTATTGCAATAATATTTGAGACGAAGCGTTCATACCAAGATACTCCACTTAAAAAAGACAAGGTGGTCAGTGGCATTCTCCTCATCTTGAATGCAATTCAAGCAGGAGAGTGTCATCTTTCTTCAAGTAAATAGCAATCGGAAATCTTAATTAGTGAAAATCAATTTCAATTAATTCGAGCTAATTTTGAGTCAAATGTCCTTTACTAATTACCACGTCATTAAATTGCCATGATCACCGCAACTAACATGCCGCACAACGCGATGGCTTATTTCATAAAGACATCAATCGCTTAAGAGCACTGATTAACGAACGCTGGCAAGAAGTTTGGCAGGCTGCCCAATTAAGAACTTCCACAACTGCGTTGGATCGTCGTCCTAACTTTGAATTGTAAAACTATGAATGCCACAGAACAAGCTACAAATATTGAAATAGCGAGTAAAATTGCAACTATTGTGAATGTGTTTAAAAACACTTTTCCCGAAGTCTCAGCAGATTTGAGTCCTTGGCTAATGGATGATTGGCAAACGGCTAAGCTTAATGATGCTGATTCTATTGATATTGCATTTCATTTTCCTGTTTATAGCTTATCTTGCCACTGTTGCAGTCTCTTAATGCAACTCCGGTTGCATCGGGATAATTCCACTGCCTACAAAGCTATTGGTATTGAAGCATCGGGGTACGATTACTGTGGGCAGCAATGGCGGTTTTCTACGATTGGAGAATGGGCGTTTGAGGGAATGACTCCGCCTAGTACAGAGGAGTGTACTAAATTGACTTCTATTTTTCGCCAAATTCTTCAATTGTTTTAGCTATTGTTGCCAGAAGTCTCACGCTAGACGCTCGTTCTACGCTGTACACACAAGTCAATACGGGCTTTGCTCCAGTCTTTTTAGCCTCCTAAATCTCCCACACGTGGGGGACTTTGAACGGTTTCCACTCGATCTCGCTTTCCCTCAATTCTGGGGGGAGAAGATAAGGAAAAATGCTTGTTAACAGCGTTAGGGACGGTTCGTTAGGTACTCTGGCTAATTTGATCGCTTGTGTGTACGCAGTCGTATCGATAAGGAGAGTCGTCACGATGACAGCAACGCGATCGCATCGTGTCATTAAATTACTGTTTTTTGACAAAGATTCTTAAGAAACTTAAACTAATGACAATTGACGTCACTTGCCTTGAATTATGATGACATCGTTCACGGAAGCTACCTTCGATCAACGGTGGGAAGAAAGCAAGCAAAGCGGTGATATGACATCGCATTGGGATGGTGCTGAAGAGGTCGAGTCGTGTCCATCTTGGTTAGGGCAAGGACAGCGGCGATGGTTTGGGTTGAGTTGGTCGCTAGAAATTCAAATTCAAAATGAGCAATATAGATCTAATTGGTCGTTGCAGCGAAACCACAATGACCAATTTCCGTTAACGGCTAAATTTTATTTAGCAGGTTGTTCCAACGTTCAGACACGCGGGATTGCCGATGAATATGTTGAGCAAGCTGGTCAAAATTATCTTTATTGTTTACCCGATACAGAAGAAATCGAAGCTTATTCTGGGAAAGAGCGATCGCATTCTGTGATGATTTGGTTGCAGCCTGAGCGTTTGCGAGCGTTTGGTACAGAACACATTGCCTCTCTCGCGCCCGAATTACAGCAATTTTTAGAAGGCGACACGCGACCCTTTTTTCACCGTCCACTAGGACAAACGACTCCTGAAATGCAGCGGGTGTTGCAGCGATTGTTGCATTGTCCTTATCAAGGATTTACCAAGCAGGTTTATTTAGAAAGTCAAGCTTTAGAACTACTCTCGCTACAATTTGCCCAATGGCTAGAACAAGACAAAACAACTCCTCAGCGGCTTTTGCTACGCTCTGATGATGTGGAGCGAGTACATTATGCTAAAGCAATTTTGGCACAAAACTTGATGCATCCCCCATCGCTCGTGGAACTAGCACGACAGGTGGGGTTGAATGACTACAAGCTCAAGCAGGGTTTTCGTCAAGTTTTAGGGACAACGCCATTTGGCTGTCTTCGAGAACAGCGCTTGGAGTTGGCACGGCAATTGTTGAGCGATACCGAAATGTCGATTGAAGAGGTGGCAATCGCAGTAGGTTATCAAAGCCGCAGCAGTTTCACCGCCGCATTTCGACGCCAGTTTGGCACTAGCCCCAGGTTGTGGCAACGGCAAATTAGCCGCAAGATTGTTTGAATGGGGCAAGAGGCAGCAGGCATCGCTTCTAACCTTTCTCTTGGCTATGCCACCAGGTTCGTAAAGACTGTACCGCTTCAATTTCATCTTCTTTCGCTTGCTTTAGAAACGCATACAGTTGTTCTTTCGGCACTTGTGGAAACGTCGGGCTGACTTCAACCTCCACATAAACCCCTTCCTGAAGCTGGTAAATCCGCCAAATTTTGCCATCAAACCGCCAAAACTCTGGTACTCCAATCCTGGAATAGAATTGATTTTTGGCAATATCCGTGTGAGTAATATCTACCTCTACCACTAAATCAGGTGGGGGGTCTTGGCTGAAATCCACATTCCGACCTTTCACCAGCGATTGATTTTGAATATAGTAAGCACTATCAGGTTCTGCGCCTTTTTTGAGTTGAGGGTAGTTCATCGTGGTTGAACCGATTGTTTTAATTCGCATTCTCATTAGTTCAACCAGCGTCCGCAGGAAACACTCTATTAAACGAACCGAAAACTCATGATCTTCCAGCGGCACTGTGATTTCCAACACTTCATTGTCATAGGTTAACCGAGAACCACGAGATTGAGGTAGCGCATCCAGGATTTGCAAATATGCCTCCCAGGACACTCCCCGCAACACTACCCGTTGTTCGCCAACAGGTTGAAATTCAGCTTTTGGTTCTGGTGCAACAATAACCATCACTGAGACTCCTGGGCTATTTACCATCACTTTTGTATTGATATTCTAACCTCCTGCTTCCTGCCTCCATTAATAAAAAATCCGCCTTGAAGACAAAAAAAATCCGTCTCGAACACAAAAGCACTAGCAATCGCTGGTGTCTTTGTCGTAGTGTTTGTTGAGAATATTTGCTATCTAATTTTGTGGGCGATCGCAAGCCACAGACAAGCGGGGATTTGGTGCGAGGAATTTATGAACAACGTGCGGCTAGTTTGGTTAATTGGTAGAGTGTTGCCGTTGCTGTTGCTGACGACTCCTGCAAGCGCAGAGGTGATGCGCGATCGCAATGATAGTTTGTCCGAGTCGCAACTTCCCCATCTTAATGATATTCAACAACCCACCACAACGGTTAAGGAATGGTTGTCTCAAATCGCACAAAATTCAGTAGTGCAAGTAACGGGAGTGCAAGCTAATCCCACTGAGAAAGGTGTGGAGGTGATATTACAAACAACTCAAGGCGAACAACTGCAAATTAGCGATCGCAGTGTTGAGAATAACTTTATCGCTGATATTCCCAATGCTCAATTGCGTTTACCCAATGGCGAGGCGTTTGTATTTCGCTCGGAAAAACCAGTTGAAAGGATTACTGAGATAACGGTGATAAACCTTGATGCCAATACGATTCGGGTGACAGTAGTGGGTGAAACAGAATTGCCAACAGTTGAGTTATTTGACAGTGACGAAGGGTTGATTTTTGGTTTGACACCTGCAACAACGGCAATGCAGCCACAGCAGCCGGAAGGTGAGCAGCCGACGAGTGAAACACCGCAGGAAACACCAGCAGCACAACAGGATGATTTGATTGAGATTTTAGTGACCGGACAGCAAGATACAGGATATCGCGTACCGGATGCTAGTACAGCGACACGAACCGACACCCCTCTGCGCGATATTCCCCAATCAATTCAGGTCGTACCTCAAGAAGTCCTACGCGATCGGCAGGTAAGGAACGTAAACGAAGCCCTTAGAAATATACCTGGGGGATCGCAGGGAAACTTATCAGCATCTAGGAGTGCTAATATCCGATTTAATATCCGAGGCTTTGATGCTCAATTTGATACTCTAAGAAACGGGTTAAGAGACCCCATAAGTTATGCCTCTGGTGTTAATACCGCTAACATTGAACAGATTGAAGTCCTTAGAGGACCTGCCTCCGTTCTCTACGGTCAAGGTTCGTTAGGAGGAATCGTCAACTATGTCACTAAGCAGCCGTTGAGTGAACTCTACTATTCCCTGGAAGCTGCTGCGGGCAGTTTCAACTTTTATAGCGGTGCACTAGACTTTCGGGTCCACTCAACGATAGTAGAACGGTGTTGTATCGGTTGAACCTGGCGGCTCTGACGACAGAAAGCTTTGTTGACTTCTATGATGAACAGCAATATTTTGTTGCACCTGTTCTAGCTTGGCAAATCAGCGATCGCACCAGACTCACATTAGAAGCTGAGTATCTCGCTCGACCCAAAACGTTTGCTCAGACAGGTTTACCAGTCGAGGGAACTATCTTGCCCAATCCCAATGGCAGAATCCCGCGTAATCGCTCTATTTCTGGACCAGATACCCAAGACAATACCTATTCCATTCGAGCAGGTTACAATCTGGAACATCAGTTGAGTGAGAATTGGCAGATTCGCAATGCCTTCAGATTCTCCCGTTATAACTCACAAAGAGAAGCAATTGGATTTAATGGATTAGCAGCCGATCAACGTACTGCAGAGAGGTACTACCAAGATTATGACAATGATGACGAATTTACAAACTACTTCAACGTTGACACTTACATTGTCGGTGAGTTTGCCACAGGCAGTATTCGCCATCAATTAGTCACAGGGTTTAATCTCAGCCACCGAAGGGACTCTCAAACTGGTGTTTTTGGTGAAGCCGCTCCCATCGATGTGTTCAATCCAGTATACGATCAGTCTCGTGATGAAGTTACTTTTCCGTATGATAATCTTTCTTTAACAGATGTACTGGGCATTTATGTTCAAGACCAGGTAACTCTGGTTGATAATCTAAAGCTGCTACTCGGTCTGCGGTTTGACACTTTCAGTCAAACCACGAGGGATCACCTTGCTGATACTGAGGTAGGATTATCTGGTAATGCCTTTAGCCCCCGTACGGGCATTGTCTATCAGCCCATCGAACCCATTTCCCTCTATGCTAGCTACAGTCGCGCCTTTAATCCAGTATCTGGAATCTCCTTTGAAGGAGATACCTTTCAACCAGAGCGCGGGACTCAGTACGAAATCGGGGTGAAAGCTGACTTGAATGACCGACTTTCCGCAACCCTAGCCTTTTATAACCTCACCCGTTCCAACGTTTTGACGGAAGACACCAGACCTGGTGTACCTCCTGGTCAATTTTCGATTCAGACTGGAGAGCAGCGTAGTCGAGGATTTGAACTAAGTCTTGGGGGAGAGATTTTGCCAGGATGGAACATTATTGCGGGCTATGCCTATACCGATGCCCAAATCACCCAAGACAATTTCCTTCCCGTGGGCGATCGCTTGACTCGTATCCCTCAAAACACCTTTAACCTGTGGACAACCTATGAAATTCAACAGGGTTCATTGCAGGGCTTAGGATTCGGCTTAGGATTCTTATTTGTCGGCGAAAGAGAAGGGGAATTACCTAATACATTTCTGAAAATACCTAGCTATTTCACGACGGATGCAGCCATCTTCTACAGACGCAACCGATTTCGCGCGGCTCTCAACATCAAAAACTTATTTGACATTGACTATTTTGAGACTGGTAGCGCGTTTGATGTTTTTTATAGCGAACCGTTGACGGTGCAGGGCACAATTTCGTGGGAGTTTTAGTTAAAGAAGGGAGTGAAGAATGAGAGTAGGAATAATAGGGTTAGAACCAAGTGCTAAACTATGGGTGTCTCAGTGGTTCTCTTGCCATGAATTATCAAGAACGCATTGTCATCGATCCACGCATCCGCAGTGGAAAACCCTGTATTCGTGGTACTCGCATCACCGTCACAGATGTGTTTGATTATTTGGGGGGTGGCATGACGATCGCTGAAGTCCTAGACGATTTTCCTGACTTAACCCTAGCAGATATTCAAGCCTGTTTTGCCTTTGCTGCTGATCGCGATCGTCGTTTAGTTATTCTTCCTGATGAAGCTACTGTTCGATGAGAATCTATCGCCCAAGCTACCCGAAATACTCTCATCTCAATTTCCAGGAAGTCTGCACGTTCGAGATTGCGGTCTCAAAGGGTTTACCGATCAAGCAATTTGGGACTATGCTCGCGATCGTGATTTCACCATTGTTTCCAAAGATTCTGACTTTTACCAACGTAGCGTCCTATACGGGCATCCGCCCAAGCTAGTCTGGCTTCGCATTGGTAACTGCACCCGTGCTGAATTGGTTGCCTTGATAAACAGGTCTCAGGAAGAAATACATCGATTTGTTGCAGACCCGCTGGAATCAGTTCTGGCTCTCAGTTGATGGGAAGAGTCGCTTTCGATTTGAAAGTAATTGAATACAACAAAGAACCGCAACAATTCCTTGAAGTGAAGGTAATTTGTGTAGTGAATACCAATGAACAAGTATATCAACAATGCGATGAAGTGGTGGAGGCGATCGCTCAGCAGCAGTTACAAGTTTCTAGCACTGTTTCTGGTAACAATAGCTGTTTTAGTCGTCTCAGCTTGCCAAAGTAACACATTGCAGCTTAAGCAAAACCAAACTAAATTAACCGCAACGCAATCATCAATAGAAACGCAAGTAGTGAGCCATGCTTTAGGTGAAGTCGAAATTCCAGTTAACCCCCAAAGGATCGTCGTCTTACACGATGCGGTGCTTGGTGCTGTGTTGGAATTAGGTGTCAAACCAATTGGCGCTGTCTATTGGGATCACGGAGGAGGTGAAGATTTTCGAGGAATTCCACCTGAATGGGTCGGCGATATTCCAAAAGTGAGTGGTATGAGTCAACCTTCAATAGAAGCTATTCTTCTTCTTAAGCCCGATCTAATTTTAGGACTGGCATGGCAAGAAAGCTACGGTTACGATCAACTTTCGGCAATTGCGCCCACAGTGCTAATAGAACCTAGAGATGATTCTTTTTTAGGTCAAGATATCTTGCTCAGATTCTAGGCAAGAGCGATAGTGAAGAAGAACTTCAAACGGAGTATCAGAAGAAAGTTCAAAAACTGCGGCAACAATTAGGAGACAAATTAGAGAACATCACCATATCTGCAATTGAGGTTGATGGGCAAAATTTTATTTTTTCGGATACAGATTTTGATAATCGAGTTTTGAATGACATAGGTTTACGCCGTCCACCACTCCAACAAAATAAAAAGACAGAAGGCTGGCTGTCAAATATTGAAACTTTGCCTGAACACGATGCCGATGTTTTGTTTGTCAGAAATTCCTGGCTAGGACGCTCTGATGAGATTTCATCTTTCTTAAAACATCCTATAGCATCACAGTTGCAAGCGGTAAAAAATAACCGAGTATATGAAGTTTATTGGGAAGGTCCACCTTATTTAGTGGCTAATCGAATAATTGACGATCTTCATAAATATCTAGTCGATCAGCCCTAAACACACCCTCTTTATCTGCAAATCTTATCACTAATCAACTGTTCACAACATGAGCAACGGCAAACTCAAAACCGACGCACGTATTTTATAGGGAAATTCTCCCAACCGCTTCTGGCAAAAACTCTATTCAGTGCTCAAACAAAGTATAAGCAAACTGTTAAAAGCTTTGTCTAATTTCAGTAATAACAGCCTTTAGAGGTGAAATGCCTTCTTCAACCGTAGACCAGACAACAGCAACATCAACCCCCCAATATTCATGTACCAAAATATCATCATTCCAGCAATTGATCGCCAGGGAACTTGTGGATATTCTGCACGAATTTCATCAGGAATTTTTTTGACTGCCTCTTTCAGAATTTCAATTGACTTAACAACAGCTAAAATCTTCTCTCAATTTCCTTGAAATGCATCAAAGTCAACAGCATCAGTGAAAGTTTCAATGTCAGAGATTGTCTCTAAAATATCATCGAGATATTCTAATAGAGAGCATTTCGTCATAAATAAATGACTTCTGATAAAACACGCGCCTGAATTCTTGGTCTAAGACCGTTTTTAGTCACTAGATCAACCTTTAAGCCGACTTTCTCACTGAGATAGTCTCGCAACTCCACAAGTTGGAATAATGTTGGAGCCTTCTCATAATCAATCAAAATGTCAAGATCGCTAGCTGCGGTTTGTTCGCCCCGCGCATAGGAGCCAAAAATGCCCAACACCGCTACTCGATACTGTTCCCACAACAGCAGTTTACTCTGATTCAGAATTTGCTTGAGATCGTCTAATGTCTTCATCTCTAATTTACTAATCTCTTTCTTATGGCAATCCACCAAACTGTTCGCGATCGCGTGCAAGTTGTTTTTTAGGTGTTAAATAAGGTTCGCTTTGTTTGTTGTATCAGTAGAGAGTTTCGCGCTGTAGGTGTGTCATTAGAACAGGAAAGTTCATCGCTGCTTAGATACCATCGCCTACACCACTATTGAAAGAATAGACCTCCTGCATGAATGTGAGTGCGAATAAATTCGCTACTAGACAAACAAAGTCCACCTCCGTGGACTTACTGCTACAAGTCTTGTTTTAATGTACGAAGGTACACTTTGCTTGGGTAGCCCCGACTTCAGTCGGAGGAAGAGTGCGATTCATGCAGGAGGTCTAACTAATGCCTTTATTGTAGGAGAATACTACAATGTCTAACAAAAGCCTCGTCACCGATGCCACTGGAGAACTCCAACCTGATCTCTACGAATACTTGCTGTCTGTATCGCTGCGCGAACATGAAATTTTGACTCAACTGCGTCAGGAAATGGCACAGCATCCTGATGGCGATATGCAAATTTCTCCCGATCAAGGACAGTTTATTGCACTGTTGGTTCAACTGATGAAAGCTAAAAAAGCGCTAGAAATTGGTACATTCACAGGTTACAGCGCCCTATGGATTGCCTTAGCATTACCCAACGATGGCACTTTAGTAACGTGTGATGTGAGTGAAGAGGATACCGCGATCGCCTGTCGCTATTGGCAAGCTGCTGGTATTGAGCACAAAATTGATTTGCGGCTTGCTCCAGCACTCGAAACGCTGGATCAACTGCTATTGGCTGGACAGGCAGAAACATTTGATTTTGTCTTCATTGATGCTGATAAAGTCGAGTACAAGGATTATTATGAGAAATCTCTGCAACTCATCCGTCTAGGTGGATTGATTGCGATTGATAATGTGCTTTGGTGTGGCAGAGTTGTCGATCCTGATTTTGATGATGATAAGTGTACGATCGCAATTCGCGAGTTGAATGACAAGCTACATCACGATTCGAGAGTTGCACTGAGTTTAGTGGCGATCGCCGATGGGCTGACATTAGCAATGAAGCATTCAAGAGGAGTGAGGGGTGAGGGGTGAGTAGATAGTAAAATAGAAGAAAAAATATTACTTCTAATAATTCTCCTCTGCTCCTCTGCGTCCTCTGCACAAGAAGCTCCTAAAGCATCGAAGCTCACCTGCGTTCTTTCTTTTCTGGTGGGTAGTAAAGTTCGTTGCGCAAGATCCAACCTGTGAGTTGCTGAATATAAGCATGGGTACTGATTCCTTGTTCCTTGGCTTGTGTTGCCAATAGTCTGTAGTCTAGACCTAATTTCTTGCACAGTTCGCGTTGTCGTAAGCCTGTTGATGGTTGCATTTCAGTTGTTATACGTGGGATTTTTTTATGCGATCGCACGGATACCCGTATCAAGAATAAGCATTACCTGAATTGGTTGGTTTGATTACTACTGCTAAGCTCATGATAAGTGCTTCTTAATATTGAATTTTCTAATGCTAAATCTCTTGCTTTAATTAAGAATTAATTGCAATAATAATGTGGAAGACAAAGCGTCCATACCAAGATAACTCCACTTACAAAAGACAAGGTGGGCTGTGGCATTCTTCTGGTTTTTTTGGATAAGATTCAGCCAGGAGAGTGTCATCTTTTTTCAGCAAGTATCAGAAAAAAATTATTAAAATTAATTCGCAATTAAAAGCAAATAGTTCGTAAAAACAATTGTATTAGGTCATGATCGCGATCTCCTTTATGAGAACTTGAAGTAACTGGGAGGACAGCGAGCGATCGCCTGATTAGGATCGATTTGAGCATAACGAACTTGTGCAAACTTATCTAGAGTTTCTGTGGCTTTGCCATCTTCAAACCTCAAACTACCTCCTTCATCGCCGCCAAATTTTTGGCACACAGCTTTGTGGTCTGCAACTAATTTAAAGTATGCTTGGACAAATTCTGCGTGTTGAGGTTGCAATTCATCGGGGAGATGTTTAAAGGTTGAACCCAGCCGCTTCCAAATTTGCATTAATGCGGCGTGTTCCCAACACATTAATCCACTGAAGTTGTCCGCTTTTACATAAGGAGGACTCATTGTTGGGCGAACTTGTGATTCATACATTTGACGGCTGAAACTACCAGCTAGTTGCATTGCTGCACCCGAAGCATTCATCAAATCGGTTGCTGTTGCGAGTTCAGTTTGAGCAACTTCTAAATCTCCTAATACTAAACTATACTCAAAACGCCGCAGACAAATAATCAATCCTTGAATATTAATAAAAAATGACCAATGAAATCCCTTCCAGATTTTTTGTGCATCAACCGTCATCGCAATTTCTCCAATTCAAGTTAAAGACTCTTGATAACAGATGAACATAGCTAATATACCCGTATCTTTGATATTCAACTTCAGCGGGATCGAACTGATTATTGCGATCATTGAGTAAAAGCAACATTCGGTGTAAGGCAATCAATAAACCTCGGACTAGACAAAACGCAGGTTCTTGAGTTTTGACATGGCTGACACCGAAATGACGATCAAAGTCTTGTACTTCCCAGTTTAACAGCGCTGTTTTGGTGGAGGATATCTCGGCTGGAGATATGTCTAGTGTACTAAGTTCCTCTAATATGTCTTGAATAATGACAAGCCCAACGTGGTGGTCAGTCTGAGCAAGTGCTTTTAGTATCTGGAAGAGTATTGTCTCTAGTTTTGTTCGTTCAGCTTCACTTAATTGTTGCTCAACGGGTAAATCCCAAGGAACAAGTAAATCAAGCTGAAAATCGTCATCTAGAGTCATATCTCCGAATAATCGGAACTTAGAAAGTAGTGCTGTTTATGTTTTAAGGGCTTTAGGAAACGAACTACCTTCCCCGCGGGGGTTGCCGTTAGCCGCAGGCTTTAGGCTAGACGCTAAGTACATAAAGAGAACAGAGGGAAAGATTTTTATGAATGATTTGGGGATGTGAGAATTGGTAATAGTAAATAGAGAATAAATCTTCCTTCCAATTACCAATTACTAGCCTTTTTGGTGTGCCTATTTTAATTAGCCTCGCTCATTTTCTTGCGTAAACTTAAAGGTCGCATATCTGTCCATACTTCTTTGATGTATTCCAGACATTCGTGTTTTAATCCTGTTTTTCCTGCTGCTTTCCATCCATAGGGAATTTCTCGGTACTCAGGCCAAATTGAATATTGCTCTTCGTCATTAACGACTACGGTGTAAATCGTAGTATCTTCGGTGTCTTCTTGATTCATCATTTTCTGTTATTAAATGTGTATAGCCATCCTAAATTGTTCGTGAAAAGCTTTCCCTAGTCTTTTCTCTGTGTCTACGGACACTTGCTTCAAGTCGGCGAAGCCGCCCAACGCAGTGTCCTCCTCTGCGGCTGAAGTGTTTCTTTTTAAAAAAGGTTTCTGTAGAAGTTAAAAATTGCAAGTTTTATTTAACTTCTAAATGCCCTTTACCAGTTAATGTTTCTAGTTCAATATCAGCAACACATCGAACTGGTACATAATTTAAAGTTAAATCTCCAACGATATGAGCAATTCCTGTTTGTTGTTCAAAGTTGGCTGTACTGAAATCGGATGCACTACGGTCAAGCTGAACTCCTAGTTCGGTTCCTCCTTGGGTTTTTGTAAACTTGATATGAACGTAGCCACGGTCGATACATTCTTTAAAAATGGCAACGTTTTTTTCTGGACGAAGACTTGCTTCGATGGGATGTTCGCCTTGTGATAGTCTTTGCACTAGTTCGTTCATGTTATTCCTCGGTTGCTACTTTGGCGCTATCGGGTTCAAATTGCAAAACTGCGTGACAAAAATCTTGCCATTCCTGAGTGATGTTATCAAAAATGATGTTTTCATCTTTAAAAATACCGTTGGTGACAACATAATTTTCTTGTAAGTACACTACGTCATCACCATTGAGTTGATGCTCTTCATCGTTTTTTGAGGTTTCACTCCATTGCTTGAATTGTCGCAATTGTTTGACTAAATATGCTTTACAATATTTCCCCATCACTACCATAATTGTTTCTCCTTACTAATTGATAAATCCTCCGGTGTTTAATTCTTTGGTACTGTCTTTAAAAGCCTGAATAATTTTGTTGATATCTTCTTCGGTATGTGCTGTGGAAAGAAAGCCACCTTTGTCTCCTTGTCGGAGATGGATTCCCTTGAGAAGCAAGTGTAATGACAACAAATTCATTGCCATTGGTGAAAGAGAAATTTGTGAATTATTGGCAGCAAAAAATGAGCCAAAATGGGTAAATTGTAAGGGTATACCAGCAGTTGTCATCTCGGTGTTTAGCTGCGCTACTAACTGCGAGGTACGCCCATTTAGGTGCTGATGCAGCGCGTTTCCTTCGGCTTTGAGGTGTTGGAGTACGGCTTTGGCTGCTACTAGCGCTAGCGGATGTTTGCAAAATGTCCCGGCGAAAAAGGTTGTTTTGACTTGGGGGGTGGATTGGTCGCCATAATTCCACATACCACCGTCAATACGATCTAAATATGCGGCTTTTCCAGCAATTATTGACATCGGTAATCCACCGCCGACTATTTTGCTGTAGGTAACAATGTCAGCGTCAACGCCAAACCAAGCTTTGGCACCACCGAGATGTATGCGAAACCCTGTCACCATTTCGTCAAAGACTAGTACTATACCGGCATCTTTTGTTACTTGTCGTAACTGATGTAAAAATTCTCTTGGTTGTAATTCTGGGCGACGACTTTGTACGGGTTCGACTAAAACGGCGGCGAGTTGCTGTTGATGCGCTTTGATGATTTCAAGCGATCGCGGATTGTCATAATCAAGCACTAAAATATTTTTGGCGACATCGTTGGGTATACCAGGGGCGGCGGGTACGGCTTGCGGATTGATACTTGCTTTTAATCGTGTTTGAATGGGGCGCAGCAACCATCCTAGCGGACTTCTGGCGGCGATACCTTCGATTTTGCGATTTGCGGCTTGTTTGGCGTATTCGCTCAAGCCTGCGCGTACGAGTGTATTATCTGAATGTCCGTGATAGGAATTCGTGAAAATTGCAATTTTGTCACGGTTTGTTGCGGTTCTGGCAATACGAATTGTGGTAATGATCGCTTCGGTTCCTGTGTTACTAAAGGTAACTCGTTCGGATGCGGTGAGTTCGCATATCAGTTGCGCGACTTCGCCTGCTAACTCGGCTTGTGGTCCGATTGGAAAACCTTTTTCGAGTTGAGATGCGATCGCTTCTTTGACAAAGGGCGGATTGTGACCAAATAAATTGATTCCTAAGCCCATTAAAATGTCTACGTACTCGTTGCCATCAATGTCCCACAGTTTAGAACCTGTTGCACGTTCAGCAACGATTGGATAGCATACTTCTTTTAATTCTGGAGAAAAGCCTAATCCGAGGGAACTTTTATCAGCAAATACAGGGCGATAAGTTTGAGCGTAGCGTTTTGATGCAGGCGATCGCTGCGTATATCGATTAATTAAATCTTCTAGATGTTCTTTTTGTAAATCGGTTTTGTCTTTTGTTAAGGATGTCATGGGTAATAGGTCATGGGTAATGAGTCATGAGCAATTATTAGTTACTTATTACAGATAAAATAAGCTGAATGATTATTGTCTAAATTTGACTTACCCTCTATCGTTTTAATTTGAACTTGAGTAAAGCCGACTTCTTCTAATGCTGTTTTAACTTCTTCAGGAAAATAGCCTTTAACTTGATAAATAATTTCTGATCGCTGCCAGTTTTGCCACTGAGGAACTTTAGCTATTAGCCGTAATCTTAGTTTTGTAAGTAACGGGCTATTGATAGTATTATAGAATGATTTCCAATTAGTCGATGTTTTTAATTGATTTTTTTGAAATAGTGTAATTTTGAAATTCCCAAGCCGGATTGTTGCATCATAATTAGGGACTAAATACCATGCATAATTCGATTCAATTTCTCCTTCAGCAATTTGACCTTTCCACCATTTTTGCATTTGATCTGCGTGATTAAGGTCAAATAGAAATAAGCCACTTGGTTTGAGCGCTTGGTACACATTTTGAAAAACTGCTTTGAGTTCTTCTAAATTAAGTACATGATTGAGCGAAGCGCTAGTAGAATAGATTCCATCAAATTGTGATTGCAGGTTGAATGTGCGAGCATCTCCCAAAATGAATTTTGCTTGGGGTGCATTCTGACGTGCGTAGTTAAGCATTTCTTCGGAGCCATCTAAGCCTGTCACGCTGTATCCGCGCTGAATTAGGGGCTGCATCAAGTGTCCTGTACCGCAGCACAAATCTAGTATTTCTGCTTTTTGGGGGATTTGGGACAACAGCATAGTTTCTAAAGAAGGCATTTGGTTTGCATAATATTGTGGCCCCATTGTTTCGTTGTATAACCATGCCCAGGTATCGTATTCAGTGTAGCGATCGCTTGTTAGCATTTTGTCTCCTTATGGATGATAGGTGATAGATTGTTTTAATAATAATTCCTAGTTACCATTGACTTTATTAGATCAGTTGTTTGGGTACATCTAATAAATTGTTTTGCATGAGATGGGTAATATAATTGTTGAGTAGGGTTGAGTCGATGGGAGGGCAATTGATTGATGTTTTTGCGAGTTCGGTGCGGGTATTATGGCAATTGAAGTTTATGTTTGTTGAAGGCGATTGTTTTTCGGCGGGGAATAAGGAGGCGATCGCATATAACGGATGTTGTTGATCAGTTGCGGCAATTTTTAAGAGTTGTTCGCGCCATTGTTTGTAAGGTAAACGTTTGATGTCGTAACCCATAGTGTGAAGTTGATCGAATAATAAATCGATAGAAACTGGTTGCGGATGTACTAAGTGATAGACATTTGGCGATTGTTTGGAAAGATGAATGATGGCTTGGCTTGTGTAATCTATAGGGATGATATTGAGCATCATATCGCTGATGGGTGCGCTTCCTATTTGAATACAACCTTGGATTAATTTGTATAAGAAATCATCGCGATTGAATACTCCTGTTTTGCTATGTCCAGCAACTGCCCCAAGGCGATATATGGAAACAGAAAGACCGCGATCGCGTGCAATTGATACTAGTTTTTCGGCTACCCATTTAGTTTGTGCATAACCACCAACGGGTGCGGATTTTATATCGAGTTGATTTGATTCATAAATTGTTTCTTCTGTTGAATTAGGAGAAAAAACACTGATACTGGAAATAAAATGGACAGGTTTGGCTTTGCTACTACAAGCTAGTTTTAAAACTTCTTGCGTACCTAAAACATTCGTAGCTTTCAGCATTGAGTAGGGTAATGTGTGATGCACCCACGCACCGTTGTGATATATTGTGGCAATTTCATCGGCGAGGGTTTGAAATTGTGTTGGTGAAAGTCCTAGGAGTGGTTGTGTTAAATCGCCGACTATAGGTATAATTTGCGAACTAAATGATTCTTGCCAAAGCAAATAAGATTGCAGACATTCTTTTATTCTATGCTGTGCTGCCTCAAAACTTTCTGCTCGAACTAAACAATAAATTTTAGCTTGGTTTTGTAATAATTCAAATAAGAGAAACGCACCGAGGAACCCTGTTGCTCCTGTAAGTAAAACGCGATTAAAGTCAACTGAGGATGTTGTAGTTGATGGTTGAATTGTTGGATCTAAGACGGCTTCTGCGGCTAGATCTACTTTAGGGCGATCGCGATTCCGTAAAAATTCGACGATCTCTGTTTTGCGTTCTTTTATTTGTGCTTGTAGTCGGGGTGTTAAAACACCTTTAGGTGCATTGCATTTGAGTTTTGGTTCGGTTGTATTGAGATCTTCTTCAATCCAAACTTTGATATCTTTTTGAGAAAGTTCTTCTAAAAGTTGGTCAATGGAAGCTTTGTGGTGATGATTTGAGGTACATGGTTTGGCATTTTCTTCTAAGATGAATTCTCTACAACCAAATAGGCGATCGCTCGCAATTCCATTATCTCTACAAAATTGAACTAATTTATCTGACTCAATAATTGGATGCGAATCTTCGGTATATTTAATCGAAGTAATGTAAGTTAACCACGGTTCTTGACCCATTGCATAAACATAAACTTGTTGTGGTTGAAATTGATTGACTAAATTAATTGCTTTTTCAGCATTAGAACCGTCGAGGCGGCGTGTTTGTGACATCTTGCGTGGAATTGACTGCGTTAATAATGCGCCGTATGCCCATGTATAAGGTGCGCCGTCACACTCCATTCCAATAAACAAAATATCGAGATTACCTAAAATTTTATATAAATGTTTGTAAAGTGCAGGCTCAATGTTGTTAGAATCAGCCGCACACAGGATTTTTTTACCTTTAAGATTGAGCCAATAAGCTATTTTTGTAGCAATGTTTAAATCTCCATGTTCGCCGAAGACAGGTAGCCCTACAATACAGCCATCACTAAATTCTATTGTCTCTAATTCGTCAATCTCTTTGACGTTGGTAAATCCTATTTGTTCTAAAATTAACTTTAAGGAAGGGTCGATTAATACACCTTTATTACCTTTTGGTACGATAATCTGCCGGATTTTATGCCGTAGTTGCAATAAAGTTTCAAACATTACGTGGTCTTGATGATTATGCGTAATTAAAACATAATCAATAATTTCTGGTAAATCAGTATATGTGTAGCGTTCAATGCCGTTTTGATGTTGATAGCTTACTAAAGGATCGCATAAAATAGTAATATTTTTGGTTTCAAATAAAACACAAGCATGACCAAAGTAACGAATTTTAACAGAATCTCCAGTATAATTGTTTGATTGACGTGGAGGTTCTTGCGTAAATAAAGATGAAAATAAAGTTTCATCGCTACTTTTAATTCCTAAAGCTTCTTTGATTTTATTGTATGAGTCGGGATGATTTCGCATCCGAAACAGGTCATCCCAAATAGGGTGTTTAAAGGGAAAATTGAGATGTAGCGAATGCTCGTCGGTTAAGCGAGGTGTACTTAAAACAAATGAACGACTATCTTCGTTTATGAGTGATAAAGCTACGGTTTGTTGGGCAGTTTGATAAGCTGGATTTTGGTAAAGGAGTCTTTCTATATACCGAATTGAGGCGTGATTGTTCGCATCGTAAACGAGTTCGACATAGCCTTTGAGGGGTTCGGGAATTTGTTGATATAAGGGTTCGAGAGAATATCCTGTTGCTTGTTGAAGAAGGTTTTCTAAGTCTTCTATGGCTGCTGATAGTGTTAGTAAATTGGCTTGTTTGGTTTTGGTTTTTTCGAGGAGTGCTTGAATTTTTTCTACGTAGTTGATGCTGTAGTTGATGAAGGGTCCGCCTAGCATTGCGGGGTTTTTGAGTGCGGTTTGATGTGCTTGGGGGGACTCGATGAAGGATTCTAAAATTTTAATGTGGGATTTGGCGATGTATCGGGCTGCGGTGGCTGGGGAAATGAGGTATGACCAGGCGTACCACTGGTTGATGAGTGGCTCGGCGATCGCGTTGGGTTTAAGATATTTGTTGTCCATAATGTAGGTTTTTTGGAACGAACCACAGAGGCGCAGAGAACGCAGAGGAGGAAGTTGGGGAGGGATTTTTGGTTAGAATTCTATTTCTTCGCGGTCTTCTGAGGTTTGGTGGGTTTTGTTTTCGATGCGGTTGGCTAGTTCGGTAATAGTAGGGGCTTCAAATAAGTCGATGACTGTTAGTTCGATGTTGAAGGTTTGGAGGATTTGGCTAATCATTTTTGTTGCTAGTAATGAGTGTCCTCCGAGTTCAAAGAAGTCGTCTTCGATTCCTACTGTTTCTTTTTCGAGGACTTTGCAGAAGATTTCGGCGAGTTGTGTTTGTGTTTGGGTTTTTGGAGGAATGAATTTTTGATCTGGGTTGTTGGAAGTGTTGGGTGGTGGAAGTGCCGATATATTAATTTTGCCGTTGGGTGTGAGTGGTAGGGTGTCAAGGACAATGAAAGCGGAAGGGATCGTGTATTCGGGGAGTTTTTCTTTGAGGAATCGGCGGAGTTCGATTGTGGAAACTGATTCGGTGACAACGTAAGCGACTAAGCGTCTATCTCCTGGTACGTCTTCTCGTACAATGACAACGCTTGCTTGTACGCCAGGATATTGGTTTAGTAGTGTTTCGATTTCTCCTACTTCAATGCGAAAACCACGAATTTTTACTTGATCGTCGATTCGCCCAAATAATTTGATGCTACCGTCGGGTAAATAACACGCTAAGTCACCAGTTTTGTAAAGACGGCTGTTTGGGGAAAGACAATCTTTTTCCTTTCTAAAAGGATTGGGAATGAATTTTTCGGCAGTTAAGTCGGGTCGATGCAGATAGCCACGCGCTAAACCAATTCCACTGATATGCAGTTCACCTAAAACGCCGATGGGTACTGGTTGTAAATGCGAATCTAGAACGTAAAGTTGTTTGTTGGCGCTGGGGCGGAGTGTTGCTTGTAAAGGATAACCGTTGCCACATTCTACCATGCTGGCGTTGACTGTTACCTCGGTTGGTCCGTAGGCATTGATAAACTTTCGCCCTTGTGACCATCGTCGCATTAATTCGGGTGAGGGTGCTTCACCACCAACTAATACCATCTGTAGCGCGGGTAATTCTTCGACGGGTAGTGTGGCTAAGGCGGAAGGTGTGATTGTGATGTGGGTGACGGCTTGTTCGCGGAGTAGATGTAGTAGGGGATAGCCTGGATACAAGTCTTCGCGTGATGCTAAGCAAAGTTTTGCACCACAGCCTAGTGACATCACGATTTCTGGAATGGAAGCATCGAAGCTAAAGGAGAAAAACTGAAGGACGCAGCTATCGGGGTGAACGTTGCAAACGCGGATTTTGTCTTCGGTTAAATTGACGAGTCCTTGATGAGTAACTAGTACTCCTTTGGGAACTCCTGTCGAACCGGAAGTGTAGATCAAGTACGCGAGGTTTGTCGTATCAACATTGCTGGTTGGGTTTTGGTCGCTGAAATCGGCGATCGCTTCCCAATCTTTATCGAGATCGATTACAGTAATTGCATCTGGTTTTTGCGTAATCGTTTCTGACTTTTGGATTAATACCGCAACTTGCGCGTCTTGGAGCATAAACGCTAATCTTTCTTGGGGATAGGCAGGATCGAGGGGAACATACGCACCTCCTGCTTTCATCACAGCCAACATCGCAACGATCATTTCTGGCGATCGCTCAATACAAATTGCGACTCTAGTTTCTGGACTAATGCCTAGTTTTTGGAGATAGTGTGCGAGTTGATTGCTGCGGCAATTCAATTCGCGATAAGTTATTTGCTCATTGCGGTAAATTAAGGCGATGCTATCGGGATTCTCGACTTGTGCTTCAAATAATTGATGAAAACATAAATCATCAGCGTACGGAGTTTGCGTCTGATTCCATTCAACTAAAATTTGCTGGCGTTCATCAGGGGTGAGTAAAGGTAACTCGCTGATTCTTTGTGTGGGTTGATGTGCAATTCCTGCTAGCAATGTCTGAAAATGTTCAGCGATCGCATTGATTGTCGTAGCTGCGAATAAGTCGCGGTTGTATTCAAAACCTCCAACTAAACCATCGGGGGTTTCGTACATATCGAGGCTTAAATCTAATTTGGCAGATGCGGTGACTTGCGGAATCGAACTTAAAGTTAGTCCAGGAATTTCTAATTTTTCGGTTGGCGCATTTTCTAGGCGGAATTTAACTTGAAATAGCGGATTGTAGCTTAAATCGCGTTCGGGTTGCAGTTCTTCGACTAACTTCTCAAATGGTAAATCTTGACGATCATAAGCATCCCACGTGACTTGACGAATTTGCTGCAATACTTCTAAAAAAGTGGGATTACCAGATAAATTGGTTTTTAGTACCAAAGTATTGACAAATAAGCCAATTAATGGTTCTAGTTCCGTCCGGTTGCGGTTAGCGATTGGACTACCAACAACAATTTCGGATTGTCCGGTGTAACGATAAAGTAAAATCTTAAATGCTGCGAGCAAGGCAACAAACAGCGTTACATCGGCGGTAAGCGCGATCGCTTTAAGTTTCTCAGTAAGATCCGATCCTAATTTAAACGAAATCGACGCACCGTCAAACGACTGGACGCGCGATCGCGGCAATGTCGGTAATTGTAATGGTAATATTCCACTGAGTTGTTTTCGCCAATACGCAAGCTGCGATTCTAACACCTTGCCTTGTAACCATTCGCGTTGCCATACCGCAAAGTCAGCATACTGAATCTGCAATGGTAGTAACGGTGACGATTGTCCTTGCGAAAACGCGGTGTATAGCGTTGCTAATTCGTGGATGAGAACATCAATCGACCAGCCGTCGGCAATGATATGATGCAGTGTTAATAAAATAACGTGTTCTGTGGCATCGAGTTGAAGTAAATGCACGCGCAACAGCATGTCTGTTTCTAAATCAAACGGTATTTGTGCCGCATCGATTGCTTGTTGTTGAATTTGAGTTTGTTGTTCGGCTGGAGATAGTCCACAAAGATTGATCTGGTTGATCGCCAAGGTGCGACTCGATGCGATCGCCTGCGTTGGTTGTCCGTCAATAGTTTTAAAATTAGTCCGCAGGATTTCATGGCGATCGATAATTGCATTGAAGACTTGCGTTAATACTTGAATATCGAGCGATCCTGTGAGGCGAACTGCGCAGGGAATATGATAAGTTGAACTACCTGGTTGCAGTTGTTCGAGAAACCATAACCTAGATTGGGCAAAAGATAAAGGAATATTCGCTGAACGTGAAGTGCGCGGAATTGCGTTAGGAATTGGATTTGCAGCGGATTGCGCTTGATTGAGAATTGCGATAATTTCTACTTTACGCGCTTGGAGTTGGCTACTGAGTTCCGGCGTCAATACTTCTTCTGGAGCGCTACACCGCAGCCGCACTTGCGTAGGATCGGTGCGATCTAGCCACAGGTTGACACCGAGACTGTAGAGGTGCGCCAGTAACTGATCTATCTTCATAATTCAATCTCCCTGCGTCCTTTCGTTGTCACTGGCGTTTGTAGCTGGTTAATCGTCATTTGTAGGGTTTGGATGTATTCAGCTAAAGCGGCGATTGTGGTTTTTTCAAACAAACTGCGTAACGGTAACTCTAATTGAAATGATGTACGCAACCGCGAATTAATCCGAGTTGCGAGTAAAGAGTTACCCCCAAGTTCAAAAAAATTGTCATATACTCCTACTTGTTCGAGTTGCAAAACTTCTTGCCAAATTGCGGCGATCGCATTTTCTGTATCATTACGTGGTAAAACATCGCTACGCGCTTCTAGTTTGATTTCATCGATTGCCAACGCCCGCCGATCCAATTTGCCGTTAGGTGTTAGCGGTAATGATTCCCTAAAAACAAAGCTTGTAGGAATCATATAAGGTGGCAGTTTTGTTTCTAAAAAAGTGCGAATTTCAGCAGATGCTACATCAGAATTAAGAGTCGGAACAACATAAGCAACTAAATATTCATCCTTGACAACGACAACACTTGTTTGGACTTTTGAGTGCTGCATCAACACTGCTTCAATTTCACCAAGTTCGATGCGAAAACCCCGTAGTTTGACTTGACGATCAATTCGTCCTAAAAATTCGATGTTACCGTCTTTTAAGTAACGCGCGCGATCGCCTGTTTTATAAATTCGACTTTCTATCGAAGCAATTCCCTTATCTCTAAAAGGATTAGGAATAAATTTTTCAGCAGTTAACTCAGGTAAATTCAAATAACCGCGTGCTAAATTATCGCCTGCAAGATACAACTCTCCAGCAACTCCAATTGGAACTTGACGTTGATGCGAATTCAATATATAAGTTTGAGTGTTAGCGATTGGACGACCGATTGGAACTGAATTAGTATTAAGTGATGGCGTACACTCAAAATAAGTGACATCAATTGCTGCTTCAGTAGGACCATAAAGGTTGTGAAGTTCAGCATCAAAAACAGTAAAAAAGTGATTTTGTAACTCAATACTCAAAGCTTCGCCGCTACAAAAGACACATTTAAGCGAAGGACAATTTAATTCAGGTTCTTCCAAAAAAGCTTGCAACATTGAGGGAACAAAGTGAATCGTTGTAATTTGTTCTTTAGCAATCACATCTGCAAGATATTGACTATCTTGATGTCCCCCTGGTTTAGCTACGACTAAACACGCGCCATTTAACAGCGTCCAAAAGAATTCCCAGACAGAAACATCAAAACCAAAAGGAGTTTTTTGTAAAACGCGATCGCTTGTGGTAAGTTGATAGCGATCTTGCATCCAACACAACCGATTGACCAAGCTACGATGCGTGTTGATGACACCTTTAGGTTTCCCCGTCGAACCGGATGTGTAAATCACATAAATACTATTATCTGAATCAAACCTTCCAAAGTTCCCCAAACTTGGGGAATTTAGGTGGCTTAACATTGATGCTGGCGCATCACCATCCTTAACATCTACCGCGATGCCGGTTGCTGAATTTTGAATAATAATTTCAACTTGCGCATCTGCTAAAATCAAATCTAGGCGTTCTTGCGGTAATTGTGGGTCAAGGGGAACATATGCACCGCCAGCTTTGAGAACCGCAAGGATTGCAACAACCATTTCTACTGATCGTTCTAAGCAAACACCGACTAAAACTTCGGCGCAAACTCCTAAATCTTGCAATTGCGTGGCTAGCTGATTGACTTGAGAATTGAGTTCGCGATAAGTTAGGTGTGCCTCATTAAAAATAAGCGCAATCGCATCGGGTGTCTTTTCAACTTGCGCGACAAATAATTCATGAATGCATTGCTGTGTAGGATATTCAATAGCAGTCGAATTCCAGCTTCCCAATAGCTGTTGTTCATGCAAAGTCAGGATTGGTAAGTCTCCCAAACGCTGTTGGGGATTTGCGGCGATACCTTCGAGCAATACCTGAAAGTTTGCGAGAAAACGCGCGATCGCATCGCTAAACCTACTGCGATCAAATTTTAGCTTGATTGTTAATTCTTCACCCGCAGAGACAACCAATGTTAACGGGAAACTCGTCCATTCGTGCGTGTTGACACTTTCAATTTGCAATCCGGCACTCGAATGCAGTGATGTCGCATCGACCGGATAGTTTTCATAAACTAAAATACACTCAAACAACGCTGCGCCTTTAGGAATTTCACTCGCGGTTTGGATATCGAGTAACGGCGTAAATTGATATTGCGAAATCGCGGCTACTTGCGCGAGTTGCAATTTTTGTAGCCAGGGAATCAGGAATTCTTGGTCAGGAACTTGTACTCTCACAGGTATAGTATTGATAAACAGTCCTACCATCGATTCCACGTGACTCAATTCAGGTGGACGACCGGAAGTTGTTGCCCCAAAAACGATATCATCGGTGTCGCAATAACGACTCAACAGAATTGCCAAAGCGCCCTGTAACAAGGTGTTGAATGTGAATTGATGGTGTTGACTGAGTTGCTTAAGTTGCTTGGTAGTGCTTGCACTCAAAGATATTTGTTGTTCTTCCCACTCGTGTGCGTAAGGTTGAGATTGCGGAATTGCTAAGCGGAAACTTCCGTGCGGAGGTTCCCTCCGTTGAGGAAAGTTTCCAAGACAGGAATTTGGTGTCGTAAACCCCTCAAGTCGTTTTTCCCAAAACGCTTGCGCGGCGGATGCATCTTGTTGCTGCAACCAGTGAATATAATCTGCGTAAGGACGACGGTAAACCTTGGGAATATCACTACCCGCTTCTAAGGCATGATAAACATCAAACACTTCTTTGAGAATCAGTCCTGCTGACCAACCATCGAGAATCAAATGATGCTGTGTCCAAATTAATAGGTAACGAGTCGCATCAAGCTGAATCAGCGTCAATCGAAACAGCGGCGGTGTTTTCAAGTCAAAGCCGTGCTGGCGGTCTTGTAAGAGAAATGCTTCTAACTTGTGTTGTGCATATTCTTCACGCCAATCGTATTGCTGCCAAGGTAACTCTACATCGCGATAAACAACTTGAAACGGTTGGTCGCGACGTTCCCAACGAAACGCGGTACGTAAACTCGCATTGTTCTGTAAAACTGTTTGCCAAGCCCCAGCAAAAGAATTGATATTTGTCAAGTTATCGATTGTTAAACAAACCTGCGGCACATACACGCCAACTTCAGGTGTTAGCAGGCTATGAAACAAAATACCTTGCTGCATCGGCGAAAGAGGATAGATATCTTCAATATCTTTTTTCATCATTGTTCTCCCCCTATAAATCCGCCTTTCGTCAAGTTCTGCTTGCGTTAAATCCATCTGCGGAAAATCAGAAGGCGTGTAACCTCCGGCATCGGGCGATGTGCAGTAGTCGATAAGTTTGCGCAATTTGATTAAATATTGTTGAGCCACATTAGCAATTGTTTGCGGATGATGAACGGCGCTACTATACTCCCAATCAAGCCGCAATTGTCCAGCGGCGACGATCGCATTGATTTCTATGAGAACATCGCGTTTTCCGCGCTGACTGCGAACCGCGCCTGGAGATTCTACCGCAGGTGTTAATAAAGATGATGCCAAAACCTGGTCAACTTGACCAAGGTAATTAAACCTGACTTGCGCCGAGGGTATTTCGTGTAATTGCGATTTTAGATACCGCAGAATGCCGTAACTGATACCGCGATCGGGAATTTGGCGTAATTGTTCTTTGATACTTTTTAATGCCGTATCTAGGTCATCTGATTCGAGACTTAACCAGATAGGGAATAGCGTTGTAAACCAACCAACGGTACGCGATACATCGATATCTGCAAATAAATCTTCGCGTCCGTGTCCTTCCAACTCTACAAGTAACCCCTGCTGCTGTGTCCATGCGGTAAATGCTTGCACTAATGCGGTTAACAACACATCATTAATTTGAGTTTGGTACGCGGTGGGGACTTTGTGCAGTAATGCTTGCGTTTCGGCGACATCCAATGCGATCGCATACGTTTGCGTTTGTGCTACTGTATTTTCACCGTCAGGATTGTCTACAGGTAAAATTGTCTGCGGCAGATTCTGCCAATACGCTAACGCTGGCTGAAGTGATGACTCGGCATACGTTTGTAACGCTTCTGCCCAGTGTTTAAAAGATGTTGTTTTAGGCGGAAGTTGAATCGCTTCCCCAACTTGAAGTTGCTGGAGTGCGGTTTGTAAATCGGTGAGCAAAATTCGCCACGACACGCCGTCGATTGCCAAATGATGAACAATAAATAAAACGCGATGCGGCTGACGATTACCCAGATAAAAGAAGGCAACGCGCACCAATCCATTAGCTAAATCAAGACTCGTTTGCAGTTGTGATGCTGTTGATGTAATTGTTGATTCTTGCTGTTGTGGTGGCAGACTTGATAAATCAATGTAAAGAAGGGGAATTGTGTCTTCCACACCAGCAACGGTTTGTTGCCATGCAGATGTATGATGAAACCGCAACCGCAAGGCATCGTGGTGCGTTAACAAATAACGGATGCTATGGGCAAAAGCTGCAAATGTAACTAATGCATCGAGTTGCAGTAAAATCGACTGATTCCAATGATGCAAATCGACGAAATTTTGGGCAAAAAACCAATGTTGAATCGGGGTGAGTGGAACTTTTCCTGTCACTGGGCTTTGTTGGGCAACAACCGTCGTAGTTTTAGCAACGACGGCGAGTTCAGCAATTGTTTGATACTGAAAGATTTGCTTGGGTGATAGTTGTAACCCCGCTGCTTTAGCTTTGGCAATGAGTTGAATTGCTAAAATTGAATCGCCACCCAGGGCAAAGAAATTATCGTTGACACTCACCGTATCAATTCCCAGCAACTGACCCCAAATTTCGGTAAGGATTTGTTCTTGTGGAGATTGCGGTGAAACAACTTGGCGGTCTTCTTCGGTAGAATCCAATTCAAGTAAAGCCCGACGGTCGATTTTGCCGTTGGGTGTTAACGGTATCGCTGCCAACTGCCGAATTCTTGGCGGAATCATGTAATCGGGTAGCTGCTGGCGGAGAAACTGACGCAATTGCTGCAAGTCGATTTCAAAGTTTAAAACAACGTAAGCCACCAAGCTTGATTGATTTTGAATCGCAACCGCTTGCTGAACCACAGGATGCTGACTTAAGGCGGTTTCAATTTCTCCTAATTCGATGCGGAAGCCGCGAACTTTAACTTGATCGTCAAAGCGTCCTAGATACTCGATATTACCATCCGCGAGATAACGGACGCGATCGCCAGTTTTATATAAGCGATGAGATTTTGAATTGTTAAAGGGGTTTGGAATAAATTTTTCCGCCGTGAGTTCGGGTCGATTGAGATAACCCCGCGCTAAGCCTGCACCACCGAGGTATAATTCACCAGGAACGCCAACGGGAACCGGTTGCAGATAGCGATCTAGGATATATGTTTGCGTATGTGCGATCGCCTGTCCAATCGGAGGATTCTTTGGCGACTGTGACTCAACGATTGCATAAGTTGAATACGTTGTATCTTCGGTAGGACCATAAAGATTCAGAATTCTTTTTAGGTGCGAATGTTGCTGAAGTTGCTTGACAAGATTGCGTTGTAATGCTTCCCCTGCCAGATTAATCGTCTGCACTGATTGCGGAACTGCATTCGTTGTTGAAAGTTGGGCAATAGCACTAGGGACAGTATTAATCAGCGTTACTGCGTCTTTAGCCGCTAAATCGGGTAATTGCAGCGCATTCTCTGCCAAAAGCACTTTGCCACCGCCGCACAAAGGCACAAAGATCTCAAAGATCGATAAATCAAAGCAAATCGACGTAGAGGCGAGAACTCCAGCAATTTCTTCAGTGCTGAAAACATCATGCGCCCAGTTTACGAGTGTAGTGGCATTGCGATGCGCGATCGCAACTCCCTTTGGTTGACCTGTAGACCCTGACGTGTAAATCACATAAGCAAGGTTTTCTAAATCAATTTCAACATCAAGGTTTGCGGTACTTTCTTGAGTAATAATTTCCCAGTCGGTATCAAAGTTAACAATTCTTATAGCGCGATCGCAATTTCGGCGTTGCTGAGTTGAAGGATGATTCGTCTTACTAGCCCTCGAATTTTGGGAGGAACCATTCTTCTCAAAGTCCCCCAAAGTTGGGGAGCCACTGCGTTGCGAAGCCTGTTGCGTGCGGGGGTTTCCCCCGTTGAGCAAACTGGCGTGGGGTGTCCCCCGTTGAAGCAAGTGGCGTGGATTTAGGGGGCTTATATTAATTTGCCCCGTCGTTTGAATTAATACACTTACCTGCGCATCTTCCAGCATATAATTCAACCGCGCTTGCGGATACGCAAGATCAAGCGGAACATACGCGGCACCAGCTTTGAGAATACCAAGTATACCAACAACTAATTCCGCAGAACGTTCCAGACAAATCCCCACCCGTGTTTCTGGTTTAACTCCAAGTCTGCGTAAATACTGCGCAAGTTGATTAGCGCGATCATTCAATTCTTGATACGTAATCTGCGTTGATTGAGATACTAAAGCGATCGCATCAGGATTTGCTCGAACTTGGACTTCAAACAATTGATGAATACAAAAGCTTTCTACATCTAGTTTGACATTTTGAGGGTTTTGTGATATAAAAATTTGATATTCAGACTCAGTTAATAAAGGTAATTGCGCAATTTGTTGTTGCGGACATTGAGCGATCGCAGCCAATAAAGTTTGCCAATGCCCAACCATGCGTTCAATCGTGGTGTGTGCAAATAAATCTTGGCTGTACTCAAAATTCCCAACTAAACCATCGCTAGTTTCACTCATCGAGAGCGTCAGGTCAAATTTAGCAGTTGCGTTATCGGTATCAATCAAACTCCAGTTTAAGCCTTCGATTGCCAGCGTTTGGGCTGCGGGTTGCAACAAAAACATCACTTGAAACAGTGGATTATAACTGAGCGATCGGGGAATCTGCAATTCATCGATCAGTTGCTCAAAAGGTAAATCTTGATGCGTGTAAGCGCCCAATGCAACTTGTTTGACTCGTTGCAACAGTTTCGCAAAGCTGGGATTACCTGATAAATCGGTACGGAGGGCGAGAGTATTTGCAAAAAAGCCGATTAATCCTTCAACTTGGGGATAATGACGATTAGCGATCGCTGTACCCACAATGATATCTTCACAATCGCTATACCGATACAGCAACACCTGAAACGCCGCGATCAACGTCATAAACAACGTACATCCAGCTTTTTGACTCAGACGCTTGAGCGCGAGTGATAGTTCTTGTGACAGTTGAAATCGACACTTACCGCCACGTCCCGTTTGCACCGGAGGACGCGGATAATCGGTAGGAAGTTCGAGTAAAGCATTAGCACCTTGCAATTGTTGTCGCCAGTAATTCAGTTGCGTTTGTTGGACATTTTGCAACCACTGACGTTGCCAAGCGGCAAAGTCTGCGTATTGAATCGGTAATGGTAACAACCTAGGCGGAGTGTCGTGACGATACGCTTGATACAAATGCACGATTTCCCTCACCAAAACTCCCATTGACCAAGCATCAGCAGCAATGTGATGTAGCGTTAATAAGAGTGCATGAGATTGGTCTAGTCGTAATAACTTTACTCGCAGCAATGGCGGCTGGTCTAATTTAAAAGGTTGCTGCGCTTCTTGTTCAATAATTTTTCTCGCTTGAATTGCTTGAGTCGATGCGGGTAGAGCGCTTAAATCTAAAAGTGGAAATTCGAGCGTCGTTGATGATATTTGTACAATAGGTTGCCCCTCAATTGTGCGTACAGCCGTACGTAAAACTTCGTGACGCGCCAGCACTTCATTCAAACTTCGCTGAAGAATTGCAATATCTAATTCACCATCGATTTGTAAAGCAGCAAAAATATTATAAAAAGCACTTTCAGGATGGAGTTGCGATAAAAACCATTGCCGTTGTTGCGCAAACGAAAGCACAATTTCTTGACGATCAACCCGCGTAATTTCTACTAGCGGTGATGCTGATTTAGTTGTCGCAATTTCTAAAGCTAATTCCGCAATTGTTGGTGTTTCAAATAAACGGCGTAATGGCAATTCAATCCCAAACATTCGGCGAACCTGCGAGATAACACGAGTTGCTAACAGCGAATGTCCGCCTAATTCAAAGAAATTATCTTCAATGCCAACTTGTGCTAATTCCAGCGTTTCCGCCCAAATTTCTGCCAAAATTTCTTCGATGGGATTGCGCGGCGCAATGTATTGATTTGGTTGGAGTTGTACTTCCGCACTTGGTAGCGCCCGACGATCTATCTTACCGTTAGGTGTTAGCGGTAATTTATCGAGCGTGACATACGCCGCCGGTATCATATGCGCAGGCAACTTAGTTTGCAAAAACTGCCGCAGTTCAAAATGTGCTACAGGTGATTGGAAAACAATATACGCAATCAATCGCGGATCAGTTTGGCGATTGTCCAACACGACAATGGCTTGCTGAACATCAGGATGCTGGTTCAACACTGCTGCAATTTCATCCAACTCAATCCGAAATCCGCGTAGCTTAACCTGATAATCCACCCGCCCTAAATGTTCGAGTGTGCCATCAACACGATAACGTACCAAATCCCCCGTTTTATAAAGACGGTTTTCTGTGGAAGAAATCGCATCCTTTCTAAAAGGATTAGGAATAAATCTTTCAGCCGTCAACTCCAGTCGATTTAAATAACCTTGCGCAACTCCCACACTGCCAATATATAATTCCCCTGGTACGCCAATCGGCACAGGTTGTAAGTAGCCATCAAGTACATAAAACTGCGTATTCGCCAGCGGCTTACCAATCGGAATCACCTCAAGATTCAGGTCATCAAGTTTATCCCCTCGCCCCTTTACACAATGGATACTCGACCAAATTGTCGTTTCAGTAGGTCCATATACATTCCATACTTGAGTTGTGCGCGCCTGTAGTTGCTTTGCTAAACGCGGCATCAGTGCTTCGCCACCGCTGATAATTTGCGTGAGGTGTGAATTTCCTTGCCAACCGCTATCAATCAATAAATTCCAAGTAGCTGGTGTTGATTGCATCACGGTTGCTTGCGTGTTGGCGAGACACTGTTGTAGTTGCCCGCCATCTGTTGCTGTGTCTCGACTCGCAATCACAACCCGCGCACCGATAAGCAGTGGTAGATATAATTCGAGTGCGGCAATATCAAAGACGACGGTTGTTGTCGCGACTAAGACATCATTCGGGGTTATTTGCAGATATTCTTGTATACTTTGCAACAAGTTAACTAAGGATTTATGCAGAATTTGCACGCCTTTGGGTTTACCTGTGGAACCGGAGGTGTAGATCGTGTATGCGGGGTTTTCGGCACTGATTTGGGGAGGATTAGCGCGGCTATATTTGGTGAATTGCGTCCAATCGTCTAAGTAAACATTGGTACGTGACTGAATCAGCGATCGTGCAGTTTGAATTAAAACTTCTACTGCTGCATCTTCGAGCATAAATGTCAAGCGATCGCGCGGATGCGATGGATCGAGCGGGATGTATGTTGCTCCAGCTTTGAGGATTCCGAGCAATCCAATGAGTAAATTGATACTACGTTTAACGCAAATGCCGATGCGATCGCCTCTTACCCCGATTGCTTGTAAGTGATGTGCCAGTTGATTCGCGCGCGCATTTAATTCGCGATACGTTATCTGTTCTGATTCAAAGACAGCCGCAATGGCATCTGGTGTTTTCTCGGCTTGCGCGGCGAATAACTCGTGAACGCACTGTGACGAAAACTCACAACTTGTATCATTCCATTGCGATAACAGGCGTTGTTCGGCTGATGTTAATAGCGGTAATTCACCGATACGCTGTTCTGGATGGGCAACGATTCCAGCTAAAAGCGTTTGCCAGTTGCCGATAATCCGGTCAACGGTGGTAGCACTAAATAAATCTGTATTGTACTCAAAGATACCCCGCAAGCCGGATGCGGTTTCATACATATCCAGACTGAGATCAAAGCGGGCAGTTTGCTGTTCGGGTTCTAAGTAGCTTAACGATAAATTTGATACCTTTACTTCTTGTGTCGGTGTGTTGTGTAAAATAAACATTACCTGAAACAGCGGGTTGTAGCCCAAATTACGTTCAGGTTGTAGTTGTTCGACTAAATACTCGTATGGTAGATCTTGGTGCGCGTAAGCACCTAGTGTTATCTCGCGAACTTGTTGCAAGAAAGCGTGAAATTGTGGATTACCAGCTAAATTAGTACGAAAAACAAGATTGTTAACAAATAAACCAATCAAATGCGTAATTTCACTGCGGTTACGATTGGCGATTGTGGAACCCACAAGAACATCATTCTGCTGTGTGTAGCGATGCAGTAAAATCTTGAATGCTGCCAACAAAAGCATGAACAAAGTTACGCCTTGACGCTGACTTAAATTTTTGAGTGCGGTTGATAATTCAGCATCAAGCGAAAACGATCGCCTTGCACCGCGAAAGCTTTGTACCGCTGGGCGCGGATAGTCGGTTGGTAATTCTAAAAGTGGTGGATAATCAGCTAATTGTGCTTGCCAATACGCAAGTTGCGAAGATTTTTCGGGGCTATTTAACCAATTTTGTTGCCATGCAGCGTAATCAACATATTGAATGGGCAATTCCGGCAACTGTGCAGCGTATCCTTGATATATGGTCGTTAATTCACGTACAAATAACCGCATCGACCAATAATCGGCAATGATGTGATGCATTGTAAACAGCAGCACATACTCGCATTCACTCAGTTGCAGCAGTGTGGCGCGCAGTAAGGGAGGTTTGGTTAAATCAAATGATGCTTGGGCGGCTTGCTGGCATCTGATTTTGACTTGTTGCTGTTGGCGCGTCGGTGGTAGCGATCGCAAATCAATTAATGGTATTGATATCGTTACCAGATGAATTTCGACAAACGGTTCGCCATTAATTGCAACAAAACGCGATCGCAATATTTCATGACGTTGAATCAAATGATTCAAACTTGCTTCTAACGCCGCGATATCAAGCGAACCTGTTAAATGCAACGCGGTGGGAATGTTGTAAGCAGGCGATCCTGGCTGTAACTGATCCAAGAACCACAACCGTCGTTGCGCAAACGATAACAGAAAACGTTGCGGTTGATGAGCTTTTTGCAGCAATTTTGCGAGTAACTGGCGCTTTTGTTCGGAGGATGCTGAAGTCATAAATCAACCTCCTCTGCAATCATTTGTGCAAGCATTGCCTCAACATCTTGATCCGACATTTGTTCAACGTTCGGTATTAGTTCGATACTGCGCGCTAGCTTGGGGATTGTCTTAGCTGGTTTAACGTGTTGTTGTTGAATTTGCGCTTGCGCAGCAATTGTCGGTGCTTCAAAGAAAGCGCGAATCGTTAATTCCATCCCTAAGTGGCGCATTTGGGTAATCACTTGCGTCGCTGAAAGCGAGTTACCACCTAACTCAAAGAAATCGTCGTGAATGCCAATCTTTTCGACATTAAGCGCATTTTGCCAGATTGTGGCGATCGCTTGCTCGACTTCAGTTCGGGGTACAACGTAATCTTGTGATGTTGCAGTTAATTGTGGTACAGGTAAAGCCCGACGGTCGATCTTGCCATTTGCAGTTAAAGGAAGGCTATCTAACAATACATACTGCGACGGAATCATATAATCAGGAAGCTTTTGCTGAAGATACTGTCGCAATCTTTCGGGAATCGATCGCGTTGGTGGGGTTTCCCGACTTGTAGCAAGTGTCCGGTGTGGTGACGCGACTGACCAATGCTGCTGCCAACTTGGTTCAATTTTGCCACCAACGAAACTGTGTAACAGCATTTGACTCGGTGTTAAATCAAAATACTGTTCGATACTTGCAAATTCCAACGTCCCAATCGGACACAAACCAATATCATAATCGGGGGCAGTCTCCATCAGCAGTTGACTGATATATCCCGCTTCGAGTAAGCAAAAATCTCTAGCCTTGTCGCCATAAACTGGGGTAATTGCCGCAAGTTCGGCAATCAGAAACAGCGAAAATGCAGATTCAGCAAAAATTGATTGATTACTGTCATAAATTTGCTCTATTATTTTCGCTTCAGCAGCAAGTAAAATTAAACGATGCGATCGCGGATCGTAGTAGTAAACGCCTGCGGATAATCCAGCGATGCGATTCTCTTTAACATATAAGTATGTTTGCACTGGATAAAGGCTACCTGCTGAAGCATAGCGATATTTCGGTAACGGCGCACCTTCGATTTGTGTTTGTGCTAAGCTACTCATCCACTGGCTAAATTGTGCTAAATCGAGTGGTTGCTGTAAAAATTGACGATAACTTTGTCGTCGGATTTGAGCGTTGTTTACAGTTGGTTGCGGTAGTTCAATGCTAGGAAGTGCTTCAAGATTGCGAATTCCGCGCTGTTGTAATTTAAAATCACTGCGTTGTTCTACCTGTGGCACAACGTAAGCTACAAGTCGTTGCGGTTCGCCTACTGCTGTCACAACGGCGGCTTGAATTGCTGGATGCTGTGCAAGACTAGCTTCAATTTCGCCTAATTCGATGCGGTAGCCGTTAATCTTGACTTGAAAATCGGCTCTTCCTAAAAATTCAATCGCCCCATTTGGTAGATATCGCCCTAAATCGCCCGTTTTATACAATCGTTCGCCAGTTTGGGGATGCGTGATAAAACTTTCATCGGTTTTTTCGCGATCGCCCCAATATCCTTTTGCTAATCCCACCCCGCCAATATAAAGTTCTCCCGTTACCCAAGTGGGACAGCGATCGCGAGTTTGATTTAGTACATAAATTTGTTGATTTGTCAATGGGTAGCCGTAGGGAATACTTTTCCAATCAGGATCGACGAATTGAATCGGGTAAAAGATTGACCAAATCGAAGCTTCCGTCGCACCACCCAAACTGATAATTTCTGCACGTTCAAACGATAACCAAATTTGTTGCGGTAAATTCAACGGTATCCAATCACCACTCAGCAACACCAAGCGCAGGTTATTTGTCGTTTTTGGCTGCGAATGAATCAACAATTGCATCAACGCGGGAACTGAATTCCAAATTGTAATTGGATAGCGCTGCATCAACTCTGCCCAGTGCGCGGGATCTTTTGCCAAATCTGCATCAGGAATCATCAGCGTCGCCCCCGCAGCCAACGTCCCGAAGATGTCGTATACCGACAAGTCAAACGTCAGTGAAGATAGTCCTAAAACCCAATCTTGCTCTGTAACGCCAAAGCGCTGGTTAATGTCTAAAATTGTGTTCACTGCACCTTGATGATCGATGGCGACACCTTTCGGCACTCCGGTAGAACCTGATGTGTAAATGACATAGGCAAGATCTGTAGGATTTGCCCCCCTAGCCCCGTGAACAAAGGTTTTTTCCTTATCTTCTCCCCCAGAATTGGGGGAGAGTGAGAGGGGACGTGGGGAACCTAACCTTTCTAAGTCCCCCACTAGTGGGGGATTTAGGGGGCTGAACACTTCAACCGCACCAACACAAATTCGCGTAACATCCACGTCTGCAAACGCAGAATCTAACCAAGGTTGCGTCACAACGTATTTTACTTGTGCTTGTTGCAACAATTGCAAAGCGCGATCGCACGGATGTGGATCAATTGGTACATACGCCGCCCCAGCAGTTAAAATTCCTAAAACCGCAACGACTTGTTCCCAGCCTTTATCCATCACCACCGCAACAAGTTGATTTGGTTCAACACCCAACTGCTGTAACTTTGCCGCCAAATTGTAAACGCGATCGCTTAGCTGTTGATAAGTTAGATTTAACGTGGAAGTAACTACTGCTTGTTTATGCGGATTTTGGGTAACTTGCGCGAAGAATAGTGTATGTAGTGGAGATTCAGAAAGAATTGTCGCCGCAGGGGTGTCAACTGTAAAAGGTAATAATTGTGTTGGTGCTTGCCAATCGGCGGTAGTTGCTAAATCTTCTAAAAGGCGCGAGTAGGCGGCAAACATTTCGTCGAGTAAGCCGTCGGGGAATAATTCGGCGATCGCATCCCAGTTGTATACTAAAGTTCCATCGACTTCGGCAACTTGATGATCGAGATAGACTTGCGAAGTTTGACTGAGACTATAAACAACGTCGGCTTGCCAAGAGTGATGAGAATTTGTGTTTGAGGCAGTTTGCGTGAGAATACTTGTAAACACAACTGGCATTAACGCCCCAGTTTGACGCTGTTGCAGGCGGGCTAAGTCGCGTAATACTTGCACCCCACTTACATGACGATGCTCTAAATCTTCCCACAACTGTGCTTGAATTTTTTGTGCTTTGGCGATAAATGTACTTTGCTCGCTATTATCAATTGCGAGTAGCAGCGATGATGTAAAGTCTCCCACCAATTGATTCACTTGGGGATGCAACGGTAGACGATTAAACAGCGTCAAATTCAATGTAAATTGAGGACTACTCCACCGCGTCAAGATTTCTGTAAAAGCAGCCAAGAGAATTCCAGAGGGCGTGATATTGTGCTGACTTGCTTGCTGTTTTAATTTTTGCCACAATTCAGATGCGAGTGTGCCACTCCACCGCACAAAACGGGGAGTCTCTACCGCTGCTAAAGTCTTTTGTAAAGGTAATTGTGGCGATGGTGGTAGCGTAGATAAACGGTTTTGCCAATAATCACGCGATCGCTGATACGTTTCAGAATTGCGGATTTTTATTGCTACTAAAATATAATCGCGGAAAGATATGTCTAAAGGTGGTAGCGATTTTGATTGCATCAATGCAACAAATTCTTGCCCCAACACTTGCAAACTCGCCGCATCGCCAATCAACACATCAAAGCTGACAAAAAACCGAATCTTGTTGTCATCCAACAACACAGCTTGGATGTCAAACAACGGATACGTATCCGTCGCAAAAATTTGATGCGAAAGGCGATTCCGTAAATTGGTTAACGTTGCGGTAGCTTCTGCGGTTGGTTTGTCACGCAAATCCCAAGTTTTGATTTCGTAGGGTGAAACTTCGGGTAAGATGCGCTGTTGTCCATCAGGTTGAATAACGACTCGCAGCATATCATGACGTGCGATCAATTGCTGCCACGCTTTCTCGACTTGTGTAACACTCAGCCCAATGGTTTCAACTTCCCGATAGCCATGCGTCGCTACATTTCCTAATGCAAATGCTTCGTTACGTCCAATCCAATATGCTTGCTGAATATCTGTGAGCGGAAAAGGTTGGTAACGGTTTACTAAATCAGGTGTTAATTTAATTGTAGGTGCCTGTCTCGTAGTTGTTTGCTCAATTTTGCTCGCTAATTCAGCAACCGTAGGATTTTCAAATAAATAACGTAACGGTAAATCAACCGAAAAAGTTTCATTAATAACAGCAATAATTTTAATTGCTAACAGCGAATGTCCGCCTAATTCAAAGTAATTATCATGCAATCCTACAGTTACATCAAGTTCACTTTGCCAAATTTGCACAATAATCTTTTCAACTTTCGTTCGCGGCGCAACATAATTTGTCGTAATAGATATATTTTCCCCTTCTGGTAACGAAGAGCGATCAACTTTACCATTAGGCAAACGCGGTAACTTCTCCAATTCAATCACAACTGAAGGTATCATGTAATTCGGTAACTTTTGAGCTAAAAATTCCCGCAATGCGGTGGCTGTAAAATCAGAATTTGGCACAACATAAGCAACTAATCGTTGATCGCCACCGTGTTCTGAAACACTAATTACACCTTCTTTTACTGTCGAACATTGACTTAAAACCGCTTCAATCTCTCCAATTTCAATGCGGTAGCCGCGAATTTTGACTTGTTGATCTAATCGCCCGATAAACTCCAAATTGCCATCAGGACGATACCGAACTAAATCCCCAGTTTTATAAAGGCGATTAAATTTTGAATGATTAAAAGGATTAGGGATAAATTTCTCTGCGGTCAATTCTGGTCGATTAAAATAACCTTGGGCAAGTCCTGCACCAGCAATATACAATTCCCCTGGAACACCAAACGGAACAAGCTGTAAATATTTATCAAGGACGTATACTTGCGTATTAGCAATCGGGCAACCAATATGAATAGTGTCAGTTATACACGCAAACGTAGAATATGTTGTGTCTTCCGATGGACCATAAAGATTATAAATTTGTTGAATGTGCGGAAGTTGCCGCAATTGTTCTACCAAACTGTATGGCAGTGCTTCTCCTGCTAAATTAACAGTATGAACCGATATTGGAATTGCATTAATTTTAGATAACTGCGCAAGCGCACTGGGTACAGTATTAATCAGCGTTACCGTATCAGGTGCTACCTGCGGTAATTCCAATATATTTTCTACTAAAACCACTTTTTTGCCCCAACTCAGCGGGACAAAAATTTCAAAAATCGAAAGATCAAAACAAATCGAAGTCGCAGCCAATACCCCAGCAAGCGCTTCAGATGTAAAAACCTCATTAGCCCAACGCAATAACGCCACTGTACTACGATGTGCGATCGCTACACCCTTCGGCTTCCCCGTCGAACCCGACGTATAAATCAAATAAGCCAACTCAAGGTTGCAAATTCCTAAATCCAAATCCTCCGCACTGCATTCAGCAATCAAACTCCAGTCCCCATCCAAATCGATTTCAGTGGGAATATGGCTATTAAAAGTTAAATCTGTATTGTGAATCAACACAGAAACATCTGCATCGTCAACAATAAAATCCAACCGCGCCTGTGGATAAACAGGATCTAAAGGAACACAAGCCGCACCAACCTTCAAAACAGCAAGTATCGCAACGATTAACTGCGAAGTTCGGGGTAAATAAACACCAACTCTCCCCTTTACCCCCAAGCTGTGTAGATAATGCGCTAATTGATTTGCCCGCGCATTCAACTCGCGATACGTAATATACTCATGACGATCTATTAATGCGATCGCATCAGGAGTTTGGCGAACTTGCGCTTCAAGCAAGTGATGAATACACAAGTCATCGTCATCGAGTTGTATCAGATGCGGTTGTAATAACAATTGTTCTTTCGGTGTTAATAGCGGTAATTCCCAAAGTTGAGCGTCAGGATTATCAACAATACCTTGCAACAAAATTTGGAAATGCTCCACCAACCGCGCAATCGTTGCTTCATCGAATAAATCAGTGCTGTATTCTACCTGTCCATTAATACATTCGCCATCTTGTAAATTTAGCCGTAGCTCATACTTCACTGTTTGCTCAGCAAGCGACAAACGTTCCACTGTTAAACCTTGTAATTCCAGTGGTTTCACCGCAGCTAGTTGCAAGTCAAACTTTACCTGAAACAACGGCATCATTTGACTCAAATTGCGGTCTGGATTGAGAATTTCAACTAATTTTTCAAATGGTAAATCTTGATGTGCGATCGCATCTACCACAACTTGCTGTACGCGCCTTAGCAATTGTCGAAACGTCAAATCCCCGACTTGCGTCCGCAATACCACAGTATTCACCAATAACCCGATTAATCCTGCGGTTTCGGGGCGATCGCGGTTAGCAATATCCGTCCCTACGGCGATATCATCCTGCTGCGTATAGCGGTGCAGCAACACTTTAAACGCTGCCAACAGTACCGTAAACAACGTCGTTCCTGCTTTGGCTGCAAGCGATCGCAATTCTTTCGACAATGTTGTTGATAATACCAACGGGTACTGCGCGCCCTGATACGTTGGATTCGCTGGTCGCGGACGGTCACAAGGCAACTCCAACAACGGCATTTTTTGTAATTGCGCCTGCCAATACGCCGCCTGCGTCGCCAACACATCGCCTTGGAGATACTGACGTTGCCAAATTGCCCAATCAGCATACTGAATCGGCAATTCTGCTAGCGGTGAAGATTGACGATCGCAAAACGCATTGTAAAGCGTCGAAAGTTCGCTTAAAAAAACGCCAATTGACCAGCGGTCAGATATGATATGATGTGTGGCTATCACTAAAATGTGGTCATCTTCGTGCAATCGCAGCAAACGCACTCGTAAAAGCGACTGAGTTAAATCAAATGGGCGATCGCAAATATCTGATATTAACTGTACCTCCGGCGACGCATTCCCGTGCAAATCAATTACCTGTAAATCAAACTGAGGCGCAGCAACTACCTGAATCGGTTGTTTCACAGCATTTGTAACGAAACTCGTCCGCAACGTTTCGTGTCGAGCCACAATTTCGCGCAATGCTTGCTCCAACGCTGCAATCTTCAATTCACCTTTCAAGCGAAGCGCACTCGCCACATTATACGCACTGCTTAGAGGCTCAAATTGCTGAATAAACCACAAACGTTGTTGTGCAAAAGACAACGGCAATTCATCATCATTCTTTCGCCGAGAAATTTGCGGTTGCACCAACTTAACTCCCCGCTGTTGCAGCCGACGCTCAAATAAAAGCCGCTGTTGTGGAGAAAGTTTCGCAAGTTGTTGGTAGATATTATTCATCAGTAAGAGTAAGCAATGGTCAGGGAAGAAAAGAGTAATGGATGAGGAGCAAGGAGTGAGTTAAGTTTAAATTTAGTTCTTTACTAACCCCTAAATCCTCGCTCCTACTCCCTCGCATTGAGTTGCTGCTCAATTTCTGCTGGTGATAAACTTTGAATCTCCGCCAAAAGATCAGCCATTTGCTGCGGTTGCTGACCCGCAATCACTTCCGCAATTTTAGCAACCGTCGGCGCTTCAAATAGCAAACTCCGTATCGGTAACTCTACCTGAAAAGTAGTTCGCAGTCGTGCGATCACTTGAATTGCTAACAAAGAATGTCCTCCTAACTCAAAAAAATTATCATTAATTCCTATTTCAATTCCTAGTAATTCTTGCCAAATAGCAGCCACCGCCTGCTCAATTTCATTACGCGGTGCGATGTATTGGCTTGACAAATTCGGTCTATTGTGGTTGTTGTTTTCAACTTGCGACTCACGTTCGCGAACAGAAATTGACTGCTCAATTTTCGCGGCTAATGGCGATTTAGAAACCACAACTTGCACAGCATCGATTGCGAGAATTTGTTGGGTTGCTTGCCAAACCTCCGATGAAGTTAATGCGCGGGATGATTCTATTGACTCAGCTTCGTCATAAGCATCCCAATTGACACTCAGCCAAGGATACGATGTTCGACGAGATTGGTGCTGGGCAAAAGCATCAATAAATGTATTCGCAGCTGCATACGCACCCAAACCAAAACCACCAATAATTGCTGACAGCGAAGATTGCAACAAACAAAAATCAAGGTTTTTGTCCTGCAATACTTTTTGCAACACGCAAAGTCCAGCGACTTTGGTACGAAAGTTATACTCGCATTCGTTTTGCCCAAGTTCCGCGATCGGGGCAGCAGAATACTGATTACTCATCGGTGTAGAATAAAACACACCATGAATTTCACCAAACTGCGCTTCTACTTGCGCGATCGCACGTTGCATCTGCGACTCATCCGTAATATCTACTGTTACGGGGAAATACTCCGCACCCATTGCAGTTAAGGTATCGACCCAAGACGTGGGGATATCATCACTGACAATCGCTAATTTCGCTGGCATTTTAGCAAGATATTCTGCAAAAACGCGACCCAATCCCTGCGTGACATCTCCGACAATCAAGTAATGACCAAAAGATCGCAGTTGAATTGCGTTGGTTTCTTCAACGAGTTGATACTTTTGTCGCCAACGATGCTGACCTCGATAGGCTACTGCAAAATCGGTAGGTGGAGTGATTAATTCGGTTAACACCCCAATGAGTTGCGATCGCGGTAACATGACATCAATATGGCGACACGCGATTTGGGAATATTCTTGATTAATCACTTTAGCGAGTCCTAACACCGTTGCGGTTGTAGGATGCAATTCTTCTTCGCCAAGAATATCGTACACGCCGTTTGTTACAAGTGTAATTTCGACCGTCGTCGATGATGCGATCGCTTGGGTAAGAAATAGCAAGCTGTAAAAACTACAATAGTCGGTGCGATCGAGACTCCAGAAATGCACGACACGATCAAAATTTAGTTCGCGCGAGTGCAAATCTTCAACTAAAGTCGTATAGTCTTGCCGATTTTCAGGATTAATACTAAAACAACGATAGTCTAACTCTCCAAATTGAGCGCCAGCAACAACCGTAATGACATCATGACCTGCACTTGCTAATTGTTGAGCAATACTATTACCCAATCCCTCAGCATCGATAAATATCAGCCAGCACGATTTTTCGACGGTGTTAAGATCTACAGATGCAATCGTGCGATCGCGTTGCCAGAAAGGAACGTATAACCAATTGCGATCATTGATTACTGAATCCGGCTGAGGTTCAATCCAGTAGCGCTGGCGTTCAAACGGATATGTTGGTAAAGCGATACGTTTACGCCGTTCATGCCAGAAATTATCCCAGTTGATGCCAACTCCAGATAACCAAAGTTTACCAATGGCATTGAGCAAAAAGGCAATATCCGAGTCATTCGCTTGCGGATGTCGGAGTGTGGAAATGGGACGATGCGTTGCTGCTAATGTACTAAGCGTATTTCCTGGTCCAACTTCGAGTAAAATTCGGGGTTGTTGGGTTAAAGTTGTTATCCCTGCGTCGAATTGTACAGTTTCGCGTAGATGCTTGCCCCAGTATGCAAGATCTGTGGCTTGCTCGTTCGTTATCCAAGTGCCAGTGACATTAGAAATATACGGAATTTTTGGTGGATTAAGTTTTACCGATTTCATCACCTCAATAAACTCCGCTTGCACAGGCGACATCATCGGAGAATGAAAAGCGTGCGAAGTATGTAATCGTCCATAGCTGATACCCGCATCTGATAAACGTTGTTCTAACTGTGCGATCGCGGTAGGATTTCCCGATACGACACACAAGTTCGGCGCATTACTCGCAGCTAACGCAATCTCTGCACTTAACCAAGGCTGAATCTGCTTTGCTGACAAAAACACCGACAGCATACTCCCCGTCGGTTGCTGTTGCATCAATCGTCCTCGGATTGCAACCAATTTCAAAGCATCTTCTAAAGAAAACACTTCGGCAAGAGTTGCGGCGACATATTCGCCAATACTATGTCCGATCATCGCTTCAGGGCGAATTCCCCAATTCATCAACGACTGCGCTAGCGCGTACTCAATCATAAATAGCGCCGGTTGCGCGTAAGCAGTATCGTTTAAATTGGTACTTGATTGCACCAAATCCCACAAATTGATTCCAAGATGTGGTGCTAGGAGTTCGCAGCAGCGATCGATGTGCGATCGAAATACAGCTTCAGCATACAATTCGCGCCCCATGCCAACGTATTGGCTTCCTTGCCCAGGAAACATGAAAGTAATTGCTGGAGTTCCGTGTTGAGGTACTGTTGCTTCTGCATACGCAGACACTTCGCTTGCTTCTTCTAAACTTGAACAAACGCAAAAACGGCGATATGCAAATGCTTGACGACCAACTTGGAGTGTATAAGCCACATCCGCTAAATTCACATCTGGATGCTGTCGGAGATGATTAACCAAATTTGCAGTCGCAGTCTCTAAAGCCGAATGAGTCTTAGCAGAAACAACTAACAATTGATACTTCCCCTGCACCTCTGCTCTCCGGTGGTTTAAACCACCGGCTATACCCACGCCAGTTGCTACAACGGAGGAAACCTCCGCAACGCACTGGCTCCCCTGCCCCTCTTCAGGTGCTTCCTCAAGAATAATGTGCGCGTTTGTGCCACCAATTCCAAAGGAACTCACGCCAGCGCGACGCGGGAATGAATGCGCGTGCCATTCCGACAGCGTTGTATTCACTTCAAAAGGGCGATCAGGAGGAATTTGGGAGTTAAATTGCTCAAAGTGCAGGCTGGGAGGAATTTGTTTGTGTTTTAGTACGAGTACGGTTTTGATGAAACTCGCAATACCTGCGGCGGTGTCTAAGTGTCCGATATTAGTTTTCACCGAACCAATTTTACAGTGCTGGCTATTAGCGCCAAAAACTTGTGTCAATGCCGCAATCTCAATCGGATCGCCTAATGCTGTACCCGTACCATGCGCTTCAATATAGCTGATTGTTTCTGGTTCTACTTCTGCCATCGTTAAGGCAGCACGAATTACACTGGCTTGGGCATCGATACTCGGAGCGGTATAACTTACTTTGGACGCACCATCGTTATTAATCGCCGAACCTTTGATCAGTGCATAAATCGAGTCACCATCAGCTACAGCATCTTCGAGACGCTTGAGAACAACGATTCCTAACCCACTTCCGGCGACGGTTCCTTGCGCTTTAGCATCGAAAGCCCGACAATGACCATCGGGTGAGTAAATGCCGCCTTCTTGATATAAATATCCTTTTGGTTGAGAAATTGCCACACCACCAGCTAATGCCATGTCGCACTCACCGCTAAGCAAGCTTTGACAGGCGATGTGAACCGCAACTAACGATGTTGAACACGCGGTTTGAATGTCAACGCTGGGACCTGTTAAATTCAGTTTGTACGATACTCGTGTCGTTAGAAAATCTTTATCGCTGGCTAAAAACAGTTGATAGTTATCGAGTAGGCGACTTTGAGGATTTGTGTAGAGATTGAACGAATAGCTATTGATCGCGCTACCTGCATAAACAGCGACCGCACCGTGATATCTTTGCGGATCGTAGCCCGCTGTTTCTAAGGCTTCCCACGCACACTCTAAAAATAAGCGCTGTTGTGGGTCGAGAATTTCTGCTTCTCTTGGATTAAAGCCAAAAAAATCTGCATCAAACAAGTCAATATTGGGTAATACGGCTTCGGCTTTCACGTACTGGGGATGCTGCAAATCGGTTTGAGGTACACCTTGTTGTCGCAAAAATTCATCGGTTAACGGATGAATTGATTCAACTCCATTTTTGAGATTCTGCCAAAACTGATCGACACTCTCCGCATCTGGAAAGCGTCCTGCCATCCCGATAACCGCAACTTCTAGTCCATTCGTGGTCATACACCCTGATTTAAACTTATTGCAAGTTTT